>QIHJ01000223.1 GCA_003229065.1 Candidatus Dadabacteria bacterium | reverse complement strand
TCTGGCGGGCAGCCCATACCCGGGACAATATCTGAAAGAGAAGTTTCGACAACGGCGCCAAGCGAATTCCAAAAACCGCACAGCAGAGTGTTACCTAAAAGCAGCCCTGAGCCACCTAAAAAAATTAACTTGTCTGAACGTAAACCCTATAGCGAGCAGCCGTCGATATACGGCTCATACGGTCTCATGCTGGGCATTATATTCCTATTTTTTGGCGCTCTCGTCGGAGTTACGAGCTACTACCTATTGGATTATATAAGTGGAGACGAAACTCCTTCCAGCTTAAGGGAAGAAATATATTCAGACGATGCTATAACTCCGAGGGGAGAAGACAGCTCCCGCGCAACATCAGAGGTAAAAACCTTAGCTCTATCTGAAACAAAAATTGCTGACAAAAAAGAGACTCCACAAGAGGAAGTTGCAACCACAGGTAAAAAAAATCAGACAGCAAGCGATGCAACAGACAACCCTGTTAAGTACCTGTTGGGTGAGCCAATTGAGACTGCTGCGCTTGACAGCAAAGCCACACCCGATGGTGCTACTGGTTCTGACATCTACACGGTCGTGGGAGTGGGAGCCAATGTCAGAAGCGGACCCGGCATTAACCACTCGGTCGCAACGGTAGTGCTCGAAGGCGACAAGTTTCCGGCTATTGGGGAAAGGCGCGGGATATGGATCAAAGTAATGACGCCTGACGGTACTGAGGGCTGGATCTCAAAGAAAGTCGTGAAACAAATCGACTAGAGATTTAAAAGCCTCACACTTATATCTTATGAATAACAAGTACCGCAAGTTATCCTAATCTCTTAATTCGGCTGTGTTTGAGAATCGACGGGACGGTTGGCAACGGAAGCGGGGTTAAACCCGGGAACACTCTCATACATATCTTTATATACTTCATTTGCTTTCTGCGGCTGCCCAGAGCGCTGATAAGAAAAAGCCAGGTGCAGTTTGCCCATAGTTTCGTAAGGGCTTCCGGTACCACTCTCAAGCTTGGTCAAATATTCTATCGCCTGTGTCCAGTTGCCTTCACTATAGCTTGCAAGTCCCTGAGTGAGTATGGCGGAGTCTCTAAGCATCCTCTCCTTAACATCCGAGGCAAGGAACTCGGACAAGAGCTGGCGCGAGTCCTCATAATTCCCAAGGTTGTAGTTGATAAGCCCTGCGTAGTAAACCGCAATATTAGATATGTTCTCTCCACTGTACGTTTCCGCTGTCTCAAGGAATCCGGCCAGAGCCTCTTCTTCCTTACCCTCGTTATAGAGATCAAGCGCTTCGTTAAACATTATATTCGCATCAAACGCCTTATTCTCAGTGTTTATATTTATGAAGTATGCCCCCACAAGTATTACAATTATCGAACCTACTACCGCCAACAACAGCCTCGAGTGATCGCCTGCGAAGTTAACTGCGCTTTCGATCGCTCCGACGAACCGGTCAGGCTGTTTTAACTCTTTCTCTGTGTATTTAATCTTTTCTGCCATGCGCAAAATTATAATCAGAGGTCCGGGAAATTCAAGTTTCAGAAATGAGGGCTCTATGACATATATACGACACCGGCAGCCATGAATAGGCAAGGGGGGGCCCGGCTCAGACGTGAGCGCTAATATCTCTTGCGGTTTATGCACTATATGGCTAAACTTGTTTTAGGGGTGACTGTATGTTCAGAGCTATTTCCATAGCGCTTATAATGCTTTCTATGACCGCATTTTACTTGAACTATGCGGGAGCACAGAAGACTTCAGGCGAAGATCCGAAGATACAGGAGATGCCAGAAGCCAAGAATACCGAGGGCGTACAGGCTCAGGACAGAGCGCCAGGGGAAGTCGTGGTTATAGAGATAAACGGCACCATCAACCCCGCTACCCTGGACTACATCAGATCGGGGCTCGACGAAGCGCGCGAAGTATCGGCAGAGGCTTTCGTGATCTTGCTGGACACTCCGGGCGGGCTCCTGAGCTCCACGAAAGAAATAGTAAAACTACTTCTTAACTCCCCGGTTCCTATAATCGTATACGTATCCCCGAGCGGAGCCACGGCGACTTCGGCGGGAGTGTTTATCACGCTTGCGGCCAACGTCGCGGCCATGGCCCCCGGTACCAGCATAGGGGCCGCGCACCCCGTATCGCTCAGTCCCGGAGGAACGCAGCCCGAGAAAAAGGAAGACCAAAAAACCAAAGACGCTAAAGACAGCAAGAAAGTATCGGGGAATGATAAAGAGAATAAAGAAGACGAAGAAGCAGATGGAATATCCCAAGACGATATAATGGGAGAGAAAATAATTAACTTCGCCTCATCTTTTGTCAAGAGCATAGCCGAGCATAGGGGACGCAATGTGGAATGGGCCATCGACGCTGTCAGGGAAAGCGACGCCATCACCGCTACAGAAGCGCTTGAGATAAACGTAATCGACATTATATCTCCCAATTTGACGCAGTTGCTTATCGATATAGACGGAAAAGAAGTAAAACTACCCCAGGGCGAGAGGAAGCTCCTTACCAAGGGCGCGATTGTAATCAGGATCGCTATGAGCGCTAAGCAAAAGCTTATAGACATACTGAGCACCCCGGATATTGCGTTTATGCTCCTGTCGCTCGGATCG
>QIHJ01000367.1 GCA_003229065.1 Candidatus Dadabacteria bacterium | reverse complement strand
AACGGATAGGCTTTGGCCTCGTTACCCAGAAGAACGACCAGAACTTTTTCCTTGGGATGAAACCTGCTACTCTTATTTCTTACCGGGAACATAATCACGCTTGATTCTTCATATCCGCCGTAGGGCATGTTGTCATAATCACGTACATACCCGGTGTTTCTGGATAGGACGACTGTGTCGGGATGCTCGCTCTTCCACTCCTTCCAGGTGGCAAGGGTCGAGGGAATGATTTTAAACTCAGTGCCCGTCATAGGCCCCGTGACTGCCTTCATCTCTAGCTGAGACCATAGGCTCTCTGTCTCCCGGTCGTAAAAAAGGACGTCTGATTGATGCAGCAGACCAGAGATTCCGAACGTGTAAACTTTGCCTCCGATATTCCTGTTAAAAACCATAGTCGAGCCGCAGAGCGGGCAGTATGAAATAAGTACGGGCTTTCCGCTGACGCTGTCATTTACGGCCTCGTGCCATACCAGTATCCTGAGGGGATAGGCCCTTTCTATGCCGCCTATACTAACACCCGTCACTAGGTCGCTGTCCCTGAGCCATTTAGCGTCATCTGCAGATTCAAACCTGGGATTCATTATGGCGGGGATGCCGTCTCGCGGAGGACCTCCCGACAATATTTCATTTTTCGGAATTAAGCCGCCTTCAACATCAAATCCGTTGTATTGGGCGTAGGACAGTGTCGCAAAAATTAACAGGTAAAAAACTAGTAGTAATGTAGAATATATCCTCATAAAAAGTTAGATGACATGCCACCATTTTGGATTCCCGTATCGGATGAGATAATCAATCTATAAAAATATTAATTGAATCGGAGGAAGAATGTCAGGATACGACAGCATGAGCAGAATGAACTGGGACCTTACGAGCTACTTCCCGGAGTACGGCGGTAAGGAGATGAAGGAATTTAAGACAAAGCTAATAGAAGATATTCAATCGATGAAAGAATCGGCGGCGGCTCTTCCATACCTAAACGACGACAATCTGACCGATTGGGAGGAGATATTTATTAATAATGAGGATATAGCCGCCCGTTACTCTCACTTGAGATCGTATATCGGGTGCCTTGCCTCAGCAGACAGCTTAAACGAGGATTTTCTTAAAGAAGAGGCCGAAATGGCGGCCTTGGGGGCAGAATACTCAAAATTAAATGTAGAGCTTTTACGCTCAATTAAGGACGCAACGGATGAAGCATTCTCAAATTTTACTAAACTAAGCTCGCTTGAGACGGCTGCGTATTACCTCCACCGTACTCGTGAAGAGGCGCAAAAGAGGATGGAGCCCCGAGAAGAGATACTCGCAGCGGACCTGGGAGTGGACGGTATAGGAGCATGGGGCCGTCTCTATGACACTGTTTCGAGTAAGCTCGAATTCGATATGGAGTATCCTGACGGGAGCGTCAAGAAACTGCCCATGTCTCAGCGGCGCTCTCTGATGGAAACTCCCGATAGAGATACACGCAAGGCTGCCTTTGAAGGGGGGAACAGGGCCTGGCAGGGTATAGAGAACGTGGCGGCAGGGGCGCTGAACGCCATAGCGGGGACGCGGCTTACCCTGAACCGCCACAGGGGGATAGACCATTTTCTGGAAGTGGCGCTATTTCAGTCATCTATCAGCAAAAAAACTCTGGACGCGATGTTTGAGGCAATAAATTCGGAAATCGAAATTCCTCGCGAGATACTACGCTACAAAGCAAAAACCATGAATAGGGACAAAATCGCCTGGTATGACTTAGGCGCTCCCCTAGAACTCGAAAACCAGAAAAAACTCGAGTGGAATGACGCGAAAGAGCTCGTGAGAGATTCATTCACTACAGCGTACCCCGAGCTTGGGAAATTCGTCGACGGGGCATTCAAAAAGAACTGGATTGACTATTCTCCCCGCGAGGGCAAGCGCCCCGGGGGGTTCTGTACAGGATCACTGCTCACAAAAGAGTCGAGAATATTTATGACGTACAACGATACTATTGGGGACGTGCTCACACTGGCTCACGAGGCGGGACACGCCTTTCACAGCCACGTAATGCGGGATATCCGTACCTACGCGCATTACTACCCCATGACGCTTGCGGAGTCCGCATCGACGTTCGGGGAGATGATACTCGCTGAAGGGGTACTTGAAGACCCGTCGGTTGAGAGCTCCGAGAAAGCCCTGATGCTCGACACGGAAATCAACCACGGCGCTATCTACCTGATGGATATACCTGTCCGGTTTGAGTTTGAAAAAGCACTTTACGAGGAGCGCCGGAAAGGGGAAGTGAGCGTGAGTAGATTGAAGGAGCTGATGACGGAAACCCAGAGGCGTATATTCGGGGACGTGCTCGAAGAAGGCGGCGAGGATCCCTATTTCTGGGCCTCAAAACTCCATTTCTATATCACGGGGGTTACGTTCTATAACTTCCCTTATACATTTGGCTATCTCCTGAGCCGGAGGCTGTTCTCACTGCTCAAGAAAGAAGGCGCGGACTTCCTGCCTAAATATGAGGAGTTCCTTAGGCTAACGGGCTCAGACACAGCAGAGAACGTAGCGCGCAGGAGCATTGGTGAGAACCTTGAGTCACCTGAATTCTGGGTCGAATCGATCCGTACGTTAAAGGAACCTTTCGACAAATTAAAGAACCTC
>QIHJ01000032.1 GCA_003229065.1 Candidatus Dadabacteria bacterium | reverse complement strand
GCGCCAATAATTGCTATTCTTTCTATTTTATCTCTCAATTCTTTTGTTCCTGCAATGTCTTATGCCTGCCCCGAAAGCTCGGCAATTTTTTTCATTATCGTGTCGGTTATGGTTTTTGGGGGCTCGACGTTAAAAATCAATTGTTCGCCGAAAAAAATATCCGCTTTTTTGTTGCTCGGCCAGAACTTACCCTTAGGAAGTATTTCAAAAGTGCCCTTAATGCCGACCGGGATTACAGGGGAAGACGTTCTACGCACCAGAGTACCGATACCCTTTTTACCGCTCTGAAGCTTACCGTCGAGGCTCCTTGTGCCCTCGGGGTATAACATCAAAACGCACCCGTTTTTAAGATGCTCTTCCGCGACCCTTAAACCGTCTCTACCCATCTGTCTGTCTATAGGAATCATCGTTATATACTTCTCAAAAAATAGTCTGTACCACAGCATATGTAAGGGGTTTATGGTGTGCTCTTTTTTAGTAAGAATATGAACTTTCCTTTTTCTTCCCCCCACTACGAATTTCGCGACAAGGAAGTGATCTAGGTAGCTAAGGTGGTTAGGCGCAATAATTGCGGGCCCGGTCTCGGGAATGTTGGATGCGCCTTCAACGCGTCTTACCCATTTACCCAGAATGGGGAGTATGACGTACTTCATTAAAAAGCCTATGTCGACTTTATCAATCATTTCTAAACTGGTTTTCTTGCTAAGTATTGAAGACATTTTTGTGGCCGCCAACCGTACAGATAAAGTATATGTATTGTAACAGATAATAACTCTTAATTTCGGAGCCCTTAATATTAGCTTTATTGTGCGAACAAGTAATACTACGCCGGGTATTAATTCTTTTAATTGTTTTTGATATAATCGTATTTATGAGGTTTAGGCCGGGTCATATGAAAATTATTCCGAGCACATTAGTTTCAATATTGCTGATAGCTATTTTTATTAGCGGATGCGCGGGTCAATACGATTGGATGTTTGAGACATTCCTTGATCCGATACCTGTAAGGGAAGGGAACTTAATAACAATAGAAAAGTCGGAGCCGCCCGATGATCCGAACGAGCAGACCCTTGCAATACACTGGTTCGGAACATCGAGTTATGATATTAGGCTTGGGGATTTATCGGTACTCACTGACCCCTTTGTGAGCTATAAAGAACCTCACAAGATTATTGGCATAAACCGCTCGGAAAATTACATGGCTTCAGATATACATCTGGTGAAAAGAACTTACGGAGAATTAAAAGCTCCTCCTACTGCAATCTTCATAGGCCATTCTCACTACGACCACATGATGGACACGGTGGCTGCGCTGGAATTGCCAGGCTGGCGAAACGTGCCGGTATACGGTAGTCAGACAACGAGACATATACTGGCAGGGTATCCGAAGAACGCATCGAGTGAGCCTCATAATCTCTGCAGCGACGGCAACGTCATACCGCCCGTAAAAAATTGGTCTGATAACTGGTGTCTTTCGGTCAGAAGTAAAAACCCGGAAGAATATGATTGGATTGTTATTGAGCCGAATCTGCTCTACTATCAATCATTTAAAGCTACCCATGCTCATCATATCGCCGGAGTTACATTGTGGAATAAAAAACTAAATAAGGACATTAAAAGACCGCCCGAGATAACAAATGATTTTCAAATGGGGAAGACGTACATTCATATATTCGAGTTAAAAGCATCCAAAGGAGCGGGCTACGTCTCGTACAAGGTGGCAATTGTGGGCGCAGCTACCAGCATAAAAAAATATAAGTCGGTGATGAGCTCAAAAGATTCGTCTCGGATAACAAGCTGGACGTCCTAATTTTAAGTGTTCCCGGGTGGGATAATATAAAAGATCACGCATATCCAAAGAACCTTATAGATATTCTGAGGCCTCGTATCATACTGCTCACTCACTATGACAATTTTTTTAACGAGGAGCGTGAAGATGATCTCGAAAGGCTCGTGCCAACAGCAAATTTTAACGAATTCCTGAACAAGCTTCAGAAGGACATTCAGGATATTGATAGAGAATACGGTTACGATGAATTCGAATCGATCTTAATTCCCGGGGTGGGGACTACGATATACCTGAACAAACCCGCAAGCGGAGTGATAAACGTTTCGAAGTTATTGAGGTAACAACTACTATTCGATACTCTGGAACTTACACGGCCCCCTGCTTAGCCCGCTTCTCAAGGATTGCTCTTTTCCCGGCGTCAAGCTCCATTTTACGGAGTCTCATGCTAAGGGGGGTGACCTCAACAAGCTCGTCCTCAGCGATAAACTCTATTGCCTGATCCAGTGACAGGGGTCTCGGGGGTCTAAGAACCACAGTCGCTTCAGAGGTAGAGCTTCTCATATTTGTGAGCTTCTTCTCTTTAGTAATATTTACCGTGAGGTCGCCGCTCCGGTTCCTCTCACCGATTATCATTCCCGTGTAAACCTCGGTGCCGACGTCAACAAGGAGCTCGCCCCTATCGACCATAGCGAGGCTTGCATAGGTTGTGGTTTTTCCGGGACGGTCCGATACAAGAGCGCCTGTCGATCTTTGCGGGATTGGTCCGTACCAGGGCTCATACCCTTCAAAAAGCGTATTCATAACTCCCGAGCCTTTGGTATCGATCAGGAACTGGCTT
>QIHJ01000145.1 GCA_003229065.1 Candidatus Dadabacteria bacterium | reverse complement strand
GGACTGGTCGGCGTTGCGTTCAGCTCCGGTAAGAGCGATATATTCTCTGTAAAAGCCGTAGGAAGCCTGGGTGAGTACAATCCCACTAAGAGGGTTATAGAAGCTGTTCTCAGAAAAAGCAGAGATGACGCGGATGAATTTGTGGACATAATATCATGGAAAGAGCTCTAGACAAACTTAAGCAGATCGAAAAGGAGCTCAAGACAAAATACTTTGAAAGAGATCAGGTAATAGAGGGCGCATTCTGCGCACTCCTCACTCAAAACCACCTGCTCCTTATAGGCCCCCCGGGGACCGCAAAGTCTCAGATAGTAAGCGATTTATGCGGGAGAATCCAGGGTGCCAGGTACTTTCAGTGGCTCCTTACAAAGTTTACAACCCCCGAGGAGCTCTTCGGAGCCGTAAGCTTGAAAGGTCTTGAGAACGATGAGTACAGAAGGGTAATCAGCGGAAAGCTCCCCGAGGCGCACATTGCGTTTTTGGACGAAGTGTTCAAAGCGAGCTCCTCGATTCTAAACACGCTTCTTACAATCATGAATGAAAGAGTTTACTATAACGGCACCGACAAGCTCCGGATCCCGCTAATTTCACTCTTCGGAGCAAGTAACGAGCTTCCCACTGAAGAAGACGAGCTCGAGGCGCTTTACGACAGATTTTTACTCAGATATGTAGTCGATTATATTAAAGAAGACTTCAGGTTCCTTAAAATGTTAGACGGAGAAGGGGCTCAAGCAGAGGAGTCGGTCTTAACACCCGAAGAGCTTGAGGAGTGCAGACTTAGCACACAGAGCGTTACCGTCCCTTCCAATATACTCAAGCTCACCGCGCGAATACGAACAGAGCTTGCGAAAAAGGGTATTACCCCTTCGGACAGAAGGTATAAGCAGTCTGTAGGCCTCCTTAAAGCAAAGGCATATCTAGACGGGAGGCAAGAGGTACGGGAGGAAGATTTACGCTTTCTCGAAAATGTTCTCTGGAGAGAGCCCACAGAGATAACAGAGATACGATCAGTAATTCACCACGCGCTACACGGCTATAAAGACCGGGTGAGAGAGCTCTTGATCCAGGCAAAGGAGCTTGATGAGTACTCAAGGCGCGAATGGGAAAGCGAAGATATGCTTATTAAGGCAAACATCGAGGCTCAGACAAAGCTAAAGCAGATCGGGGCAAATCTTGAGGATCTTGTAGTCGAGTGCGAGGAAAGGGGTAAATCAACGGATGACATTTCAAAAGTGAGGAATGATATCGAAGTAATACAAAAGGAAATACTCGACCGCCTGATTACGGGAAAAGAAAAAATGTCCTAGTGCGTGCTGGGTGCCGCAGAATCAACTCTTAGCTATAGACAGTTTACACAAAACTGGCAATTGATTTCAGTCCGCAAGTTTCAGAAGCACCTTCCCCATGCTCTTTCTCGATTCAATAAACTGGTGTGCTTGTGAAGCTTCTTCAAACACAAACACCTTGCCTATGACAGGTTTGATACCGTGCTTAAGAACAAAATCCTCAAGCTCTCCGTAAATAGTTTCCATCTTTTCAGTCTCTTCTTCAATTAAATAACCTACATGGCATGACATAACGGCGACAGATTTCTGAGAGATTATTCTTATATCCGCACGCGGCAGATCCCGCCAGGTTTTATACCATGTATACGGGTTCCATTTCTTAAGATCCAGACTCGCAAATCCGGCTACGACTATCCGGCCAAACGGGTTCAGACTGTTAAGGCTCTTCTTAAATATATCTCCTCCTATGGTCTCGAGCACCACATCCACTCCGCCTGTTGAAGTGAGTAATTTTTGAAAACAGTCCCCGTATCTGTAATTAAAAGCGTCCTTTGCACCTATCTTTTTTACGTATTCGGTCTTTTCGCCGCTTCCGGCCATGCCGTATACCAGACAACCAAAAGCGGAAGCGAGCTGTACCGCTGCCGTACCCACCCCGCCCGCTGCGGCGGTGATCAGAACCTTCTCCCCCGGTTGTGCCTTGGCCATTTTGAATAACGCAACCCAGGCCGTCAAGTAATTTACCAAGAACGCAGCGCTTTCCTCCATTGAAAAACTTTTGGGAGAAGGAACTGCCCAGTTTGCGGGAATAACTATTTTTTCGGCGTAAGCTCCCGTCTTTGTTCCCACCATCACTTCCTGTCCGAGACGCGAGGCGTCCACGCCATCCCCAAGCTCCTCTATCACACCCGATGCCTCCATACCCAGGGTATAAGGCCTCTTCGGAGCCCAGCCGTACAGCCCTTTGCGCGAGAGTATCTCGGCGTAATTTATCCCGGCATAGTGAATCCTGACACGCACCTCGCCCGGGCCCGGCACAGGTTCACTTACCTCAGAGACGCGCAAAACATCGGGCCCGCCTGTTTTAGTGAGTACGATCGCTTTCATATCGAGAATAACCCCCTCTTAATTGATAATTCCTTCATCGTAGCATATTATGATTAAACCATTAGGTAACGCAACACCGGAACAAACAGGACACAAAATATAAAAGGCGGTGAAGGATGAAAAAGACACTTATAATTTTAGCTCTTGCATTGGCGGCGTTCTCTTGCGGAAACCCCTATGTAATCCAGTCGCTTCAGGAAGAGTCCGTGCCCCATATACCGTGCAACACTGACCACATCGAGGTCATACAGCACGT
>QIHJ01000025.1 GCA_003229065.1 Candidatus Dadabacteria bacterium | reverse complement strand
GCCTACGATGTGGCACGCCCACGAAATGCTGTTCGGCTACACAGCGGCAGTCATAGCGGGCTTTCTGCTAACCGTCGAGAAGTATTGGTTGGGTGTCGTAATAAACAAAAAATTCCTGCTCATTTCTCTGTTAACCCTTTGGGTCCTTGCAAGGGTGTTAATCTCAGCCCCCTTGATTAGTGGCATTTCATATTTATTCGGAGCGATAATTGACTGCTTGTTCCTTATCGTTCTTACCATAAGAGTATCGTATCCGATAATAAGCACCAAGGCTTGGGGTAAAATAGGTTTGGCCGCGCATCTGGCTATTTTAGCGGCGAGCAATATCTTATTCTATCTGGGGTTGTTCGGGATAGTCCCAAACGGCCAGCGCCTGGGAGTGTACTCAGCCTTATACATTGTCATATCATTTATTTTACTAATGGGACGGAGAATGATACCTATCTTTGTCCGCAACGCACTAATGGAGTATAAATTTGAACCCAAGAACCGTCGGGTTATAGATATACTAAGCATGCTGTTTTTCGTTTTGTTTTTCATATTAGAGCTGTTTTTTAATAGCGGTAAAATTGTTTTGATAATTGCGGGAATGCTCGCTGTACTCTATTCAGTCAGGTTATACGGGTGGTATTCAAACAAGATATGGGATAAACCGCTTCTCTGGGTTATGTTTGCCGCTTATTCCTGGATCGTCGTGGGGTTTGCTCTCATATTTCTCTCCCAGTATTTTGATATCCCGTATTTCCTCTCCATTCACAGCTTTACCTACGGCGCTATAGGGATCATGACTATCGGATTCATGTCCCGTGTGATTCTGGGGCATACCGGAAGAAACGTCTTCGACCCTCCGAATATAGTATTTTGGATCTTTACTCTTTTACTTTCGGGAGCGGTACTGAGAGTATTTTTTCCTCTAATAGATATTAGTAACTACCGGATTTGGATCGGTGCTTCCCAGCTGCTGTGGATTCTATCGTTTCTCATATTCGCGGTTGTGTTTTTCCCGATGTTGCTTAGACCCGCAATAGAGAAGAAATCCTGATTATTCACTCCGGTCATGAGTAGGCTGATAGACGCAAAAGGGCTCGGACGCCATGATGTTGCCCGTCATAGCGTAGGCGCGTGAGCGTGAGCCGCCGCAGAGGGTTCTGTATTCACACAGCCCACACTTGCCTAACAGGCTGTCAGGATCGCGGAGGAGCTGAAAAACCGAATGCTCTTTATAGACTTCAGCCAGGGAATCATGACGCACGTCCCCGGTCTTAAGTGGCAGAAACCCGCTCGGATATATATCCCCAATGTGGGAAATGAAAACATAGCCGTTACCTGCATTTACGCCTTTTGGAGCGTGTCCGATGCTGCCGCCGGGTCCGAAATCACGAGTCATACGGTCGGGCAATTCCACTCCCCAAGAATTTTCCTCTGAATACTTGTTTTTCCTTTCCCGCTCAATTACATATCTCCTGTAGTGCTGTGCCTCTGTAATCTTTACTATAAAATCAACCTCTTTTGAAAACTCGTAGAGCTTTTCAAAGAGTTTTTCATACTCCCGTGCACTCATCTGTTTTAAGAGTTTTCCCCTGCCCATAGGAACAAGGAAAAAGACTTCCCAGAAGACAATGTCAAGAGATTTTACAACCTCTGCCATCTCATCGAAATATTCAGAATTATATTTACTGAACGTCGTATTGATCTGAAGAGGAAGCCCGACAGTGCGGGCGTATTCAGCGCCTTTCATTGTCAGCTCAAACGCCCCCTGAACACCCCTGAAAGTGTCGTGAACTTCAGGGCTCGGGCCATCGAGGCTTAACGCAATCTGAGAGAGCCCAGCCTCCTTTAGCTTTCTCAGTAGCTCAGGAGCAAGTTTTTTGGTAGCGGCCGGGATAGTTGCCATTCTAAGGCCCAGCTCAGAGCCGTGGCGTATTAAATCAAAAATATCCTCCCTCTTTGCCGGGTCTCCTCCGGTCAATACCATTACCTGCGCTCCCATCGAATGAACCCGGTCAATAAGGTCCAACCCCTCCTCTGTCGTAAGCTCCCGGGGGTCTCGCCAGTCTATCGCTTCCGCTCTGCAGTGGCGGCAGGCAAGGTCGCAGGCCTGCGTGATTTCCCAGATAACGATAAGGGGTGAGACGGGAAAAACGATATCCGGGAGCTCTTTCATCATTTTGCCATAAGAGGAATTTCCGGTCTTTCTCATAATATGGAATCATACGGTGCAATCCCTATGCCAACCGGAGGCTTCTCAGGAATATGTATGAGTCTTTAGAGTGCTTAAGCGCAAATACATGTTTAAAGAGTACAGTAGCTCCGAGTATCCTATGGACGGTATCTTAGATAACTCAAAAAAGTAAGGGAATTTTTGTATTAATTTCTGACAACTTACACATTTTATAAACCAAAACCCCCTGGCTGAGAAGCAGATTACGCTGGCATCCCTTTTGCTTGATTTAACCTTTAAGCCTCAAATAATACTGCGTAAGGGAAAGATTTCTAGAGTAAACGGATTTATGGTTAGACATTTAACTCCCGGATTAAGAAGAATAGATGCGAACATCTAAAGATAAACCTACTCGTGTAGTTGTAATAGGCGCAGGTATAAGCGGTCTAAGCACGGCTCACCGCTTATTCGAATTAAGTGCTGAAAGTGCTCTAAACATGGAGA
>QIHJ01000353.1 GCA_003229065.1 Candidatus Dadabacteria bacterium | reverse complement strand
GCCCGTTTCCTTTATATCTTTCGACAAGCTGATCTCCTCCGCATCGCTATCTAAAAACCCGGCGCTGGCCCTGCTCGACGGAATAATGGACCCCAGAAATTTTGGAGCCATCTTGCGCTCGGCGGAAGCGTTCGGAATCGACGGAGTTATTTTCCCTTCGAGAAAAGCGGCAAGCTATACTCCTGTCGCCGCCAAAGCCTCGGCTGGCGCGGGAGAGCGGGTAAAGCTGTGCAGGGTGAACAACATAGCCGAGACAGTTCAGCTTCTTAGGAACGAAGGTTACGAATGCGTGGCGTTCGATAGCGGCGCTAAAGAAGTTTTTACAAAAGCCAAACCGGGGCCGGTGGCGGTTGTATTGGGCGGCGAAGGGGATGGAGTGCGCCCACTTGTGGCCAAACGATGTAATCTAACCGCCCGCATACCGATGAAAGGGACAATCGGATCGCTCAACGTCTCTTCAGCCGCCGCCATAATTTTTCATATTGTGTCTATCCGCTAATTGTTTAACTTTTGTTAAAAACGAAGAGGCAAGATCCTCGCCTGCGGCTCAGGATGGCAGAGCAGGGAGCCTGACCACTCTCATAACACCACCACCACACACCCCTCCTCGAAAAGGAGGGGCAAGTTTTTGTGTGAAAGCCTCCCCGGTAAGGAGGGAAAGCTAATTTTTCCCCTTTCTGAGGGGGAGAAGCGCAGGGTCGATTTGAGCCGCATATAGGGCTCCATAGGTGAGAGTCACCCGCCCGCCGTGACCACGGGATGCGGCGCTCCGTCACGTCTGGAGACGTGACTGGCACAGTCATAATGACTGGAATTCCGGGGACATGATACTTAATTGCTCCCGCCTTTCCCATAGCGGAATTTTCCCTACTTCCATAAGTCCCGGAGGAACATAAGTCCCGGAGGGACAATAGATAATAGCCTGGGGCGTAAGCCCCAGGAGGAATAATGCTCGCCAGCAATCAGCCCCGGCGGGGCGTAAGAGAGTTCTCTATCGCCCTTTACAGGGCTTAGCGCTATATTATCCGCAAACCCCGGACTCACGTCCGGGGCTATATTCCACAGCCCCGATGGGGCTGAAAGTAAGCATGAATTCCGGGGACACCATACTTAATTGCCCCCCGCCATTTCCTCTCCCTCGTATATTAGGAGTTTAACATGAGCTGTTACGAAAGGCTCAGGACTACAAAGCGGAACTTTTTTGGTTTCCGCGCAGACGGTTTCAAGTTAAAATATAATCCAGCAGTAATCAACGGTAGTAAATCCATGAACGTACTTTCAGCCGAAACCAAAGAGCTACAAAAAGAGATCAGACAGCTTCTTGTCGAAAAAGACGCGGTTCTGCTCGCCCATAACTATCAGCGCGACGAAATACAGGAAATCGCCGACCTCAGGGGCGACTCCCTTCTCCTGTCGCAAAAAGCGGCGGAAACAGAAAAAAGCGTGATACTGTTTTGCGGCGTCCATTTCATGGCGGAGTCTGCGGCGATCCTGTCGCCTCAAAAGACAGTCCTCCTGCCGAGGCTGGAAGCCGGATGCCCGATGGCCGACATGATTACACCCGAAAAACTGCGCGAGAAAAAAGCGGAGTTGGGGCCGGGCGTCCCCGTCGTAACTTACGTTAACTCATCGGCGCTCGTGAAAGCGGAATCGGATATCTGCTGTACCTCGGCCAACGCCGTCGCGGTAGCCGAATCCCTGCCGGGAGACCGGGTGTTTATGACGCCCGACATGAACCTGGCCAAATACGTCGCCCGCCACACGAAAAAACAGATCGACTACTGGAAAGGGTTTTGCCCCACTCATCATCTGCTAAAAACCGAAAGGTTACCGGAGCTAAAGCAAAAATATCCGGACGCCAAAGTGGTGGCCCATCCTGAATGTACGCCGGAGATCATAGACATGGCCGATCATATCTGCTCCACTTCCGGGATGTACGCCTACGCTAAAAAAGAAAACGCTGTTAAACAGTTTATTATCGCCACCGAAGACGGCATCCTCTACGGCTTACGGAACGAAAACCCGGACAAGGAATTTATCATCGCAAGCGAAGATATGATCTGCCCCAACATGAAAGTTACGACGTTAGAAGACGTTTCGAGATGAAGCACGTCATCACCGTCCCCGAAGATATCCGCGTCAAAGCGAAAAAAGCGCTCGACAGAATGCTCGCCGTCCCCAGGGATTGACTATAGAATTCATGACGTATATGTCAAGTTTCAGCCTAAGTAAGGAGCTTTAAAAGAATTTCAGAAAAGCATGGATATATTTCATAGCTTGTGTGAGCTGGCCTAGTCGCCATTCACTGGTGGATCGCTGTCGTAAAACATCGACTCGGCAGATTCCCTAATGGCTTTAATGTGTCGTTCATACTTTGAATATAAATCAGGTGCCACAAATACCCGAATAGGAGCATTATAAGCTGTTGGCTGGGTAAATATTGAGTTGGGCAGGTGGGAAATTTGCGTGATCTCTTCGTCAAGAGCCCCTTCATTACCACGAACTTTAAGCATTCTATTAGACGCTTTACCCCACGGCACATCCACAACAACATTATACTGATTAATTGAATTACCTTTGCCAAATTGTTTAAAGGCTTCTAAAAAACAGCCGCGTAGTGCTTTTACTGTCTGCCAGCGGATCGGGACACTTGAGGCGCTCGGCGTCGGACTCTGCAAAATCATGTTACATATGTTGCTGAGGTGTGCCATATCCTGAGGTGCTTTATCACGGGTTGTGTATGTAGCGACTGGTATATAGATGTCGGCAAAGCTTGGTTGCCTGTGTAATTGAATCAGTGATTGCAGTTCCTCCTTTTCCTTACCTTTTAGTTTTTGCAGAGCTGGTAGTACAACTATGCTGAACGCCTCATATTCACTAATACATCTTTTTAATTTTTCAACAAAATCGATAAATTTTTCTTTATCACTTTTAAACAATCCATCCAAAAATCTATGGAACATTGCTATTACACTCCGGATCGTTTCATGCCAGTAGACAGTTCCAAGCATTTGGTCTTGCACAACCATTAGCCCTTCAACCGCAGAAACACCGGATGAGGTTATGCCGAGTTCATCTCCATTCTCTAAGCAACAATATGACGCTAAGATAGCGTCATAGTCCAATCCTTCTCCATACCTGATACCACAATGATGAGAGTCACGACGCAAGTAATCAAGCTTGTCGCAGTCTATAGGGCCATCAAGTAAATTTGACAGCACACCTCTGTCCCCTTTAAGTATATTAATTACTTCGGCTAATATATTTTCACCCCATTCCCTTGAAACGATAGATTTCAACTCATCATCATTATTAATAATCCAAAGTGTATTGTGCTGATGGTGCACTGATTCCTTCAACACTTTGTCTTCAGGATATCTGCTGGCTACATAGTGTTCAAGTACATGTGAATAAGGATAATGACCAATATCATGCAAAAGGGCCGCTAGTAACGTTGCATCAATACTATTTTGATTAAACTGATATTTAAAGTTATGGTCGCGCGCAAGATGTTCAATAGCTATATATGTAGCTCCAAATACGCCTATAGAATGCTCAAATCTGGTGTGAGTACCGCCGGGAAAGAACCAGTCACAAAAAGACAGCTGTTTCGTATGGCGAAGCCGTTGAAAGGCTTTTGTATTGATAATGGTTAAAATCGCCTCTCCTACAGGTACCTTTTGGGATACGGGCAAAGTAATTGCCTCTCGCAGACCAGACCTTCGAATAAATAGTCTTTCTGTATTACTATGAAGTGCCCGCGTGTCTATAACAAATGCAAAGCGCTGTCTAACCATTTCCCAATCATTGATTTGCTCAGTTGTCAGCGCATTGCAAAATTCTATGTAAGCATTGTACTGGTCCCTAGGTGCTGAACTAAAGAAACAATCAACCATCAGAGCGAGAGCTTTGCCAAATGCCTTAAAATCATAACCTTCGAACTCCACACCTTCTTGCTGTCGCTTTACGAGCTGTCGATAACTCTTTACCGCTTTACTGCTCTTAAATCCATAATATCCTCGATCTGGTGTATTGTCGTCGCTGTCGCTTTGTCGGTGGCCCGACCCAAAATCTATCACCAATATTCCTTCTGCAAATACATTCTTGCTAATAAGAATGTTATCTTGATGTAAATCACAATGGGTACGGCCCTTTTGGTGCAGATACTCTAGTGTATCTATTAAGGATGTAATAACATAGATCGCTTCATCTCTTGTAAGAGTTTCACCTTTATTCTTAAAGTCAATAAATGTCTCCCCTGCATGATAGTTGCATATATAATAAGGAAGCTCGGATTTCAAATTATAATCATAGATTGAGGGCAAGCACTTGTGATTAAGAGGAGTGAGTATCTCAATCTCTTTTGTTAATGTTTCTTTAACTCGTTGCCTCTCTTTCGATTCGCTTATTGATGGGGAGATGGTCTTGAGGCAATAATAGTTTGTTAGTAAATCATTGGCATCACACAGCTTATAAGTCACTCCAGTCTTACCTCGTTTAATCTCTTCTATGAATCTATATTTTTTAGATAACTCATTTGATATTTGAGCGAGGTATTGCGGGTATATGCCAGGAAATAAATTTTGCGTAGTATTTTTTTTATCCTGCCCGATAGAAGGGTCATCCATTATTTCACTCCGAAGCAAGTAGTCGATATGTATTAAACAATTAATTATGAGTTGTTACACTAATGATCATTACATCGTTATTAGAGTGTCCATTTAGACAGTACCAATATTCGGTTCACTGTTCCTATTAACCACGCACCCCTTTGCTAATT
>QIHJ01000408.1 GCA_003229065.1 Candidatus Dadabacteria bacterium | reverse complement strand
AGAATAAGCCGCTGGTGTGCTTTACCGGACACATACACGAAGCGGCGGGCATAGACGAAATAGAAGAAACTAAAATAGTTAATCCGGGCCCGCTCGGGACAGGCTCATACGCCTATTTAGAGATAACGGACAAGATAGAAAGTCTTGAAATAAGAGAATTTTAACTCAATATCGTGAAACCGCATTTAGCTAATGCTGCTGATATAATATAGTTACTTCCACATGTTTTATGGTTAGACTGTAAGTATTAAAATTAATCAGCATGGAGAAATGAACATGTATAAGATAATAAATCTGATAAACTCCACCGGTACAGCGCGCTTTATGGGAGCTTTATTACTCCTTGCAGCAGCTACAGTAGTTTCGGCTGGAACGAGCAATGCCGCTGAGAAATATCATCCACTTGAGAACTATTCAGTCGAGTACAAAATGGAAGGCATGAACGTCGGTAAAAAGAGCCACTATTCTCAGAAATGGGGCAATTTGTTATGTTGGATTGAAGTTTCCGAGCTCAGTATGCCCGGAGCGCCTACGCAAAAAAGGAATGAAAAAGTAATTACATACATAGAGGACGGCCATCAGTGGATCATCACTATCAATCAGAACGACAATACAGGAACAAAAATGAAAAACCCGATGTTTGAGGGTATAGCAGCAGACATGAAAGGTAAATCCCCACAGGAATTCAGTGAGCAGTTCATGACTCAGATGGGCGGAAAAGTAGTTGGAGAAAAGACAGTAAACGGTGAGAAGTGTAAGGAATGGGAGCTTATGGGCGGAGCCAGAACATGTATTACGCCTGATCAGATAACCGTTGAATCAGCGCTTAATATGGCGGGTATATCTATGAAAGAGACCGCGGTTAAGGTAAAGAGGAACGACGGAGGACCCAAGGGGATATGTGACGTTGGTGACGCCAAGTTAAAAGAGATGGATATGAGCAATTTGATGGGTCAGTAAAAACTAATACGAGAATATGGGGACAGAGGCGAGCGTTTTTGTGCGATGCCCGCAGGAATTAAATCAGGGGACGAAGGCGAGCCCGTCTTCGCTAAAGCTACGACGCGACAAGCGTATTAGTGCGATGCCGGGGAATTAATTTTAGAAGAGAGGCCGTTTTGAGGCGGCCTCTTGACTTAAAGTATATTATTAACTCTTCTTCTGTATCCCTTCTACTTCAATAATAATTTTAATTGTATCGCCTACCAAAAAACCACCTGCTTCGAGGGCTTTATTCCACGTCATGCCAAAGTCCTTTCTATTTACCTCTGTAGAAGCTGTAAATGCCGAGCGTTGGTTTCCCCACGGGTCGGTAACGCTGCCCTCATAGTCAGTGTCAAGGGTAACCTCTTTTGTAACGCCGTGAATGGTAAGGTCGCCTATAATTTGCAGGTCATCCCCGCTTCCTTTCACTTCCTTACTCTTAAAAGTGATGCTGGGGAATTTTTCAACGTCCAGAAACTCATCGGATTTCAGATGGTCGTCTCTTTTCTTTTTATTCGTATTTATGCTCGATGCCACTATCTCTGTTTCAATACTTGAATTCGCCGGATTCTCTTCATCGAAGCTATAGCTCCCGTTGAAGAGATCGAAGCGTCCTGTTATGTTACTAATTCCGAGGTGCTTCACTTTAAATATCACCTGGCTATGATCTGGGTCTATATCATAAACTACAGCCTCAGCGCGGGATTCCTGAGAGTGAAGAATGAGGAAAGCCGCCGCTAGAACAAATACAAATGTGATGCCTTTTAAGCTTTTCATATATACTGCCTCCTGATTATTTGGTCTTTTTATACTAAGATTTCTGATGAATCCATGGGGCTTACGATTCATAAAATACCATACAATATTAAGGATTCCATGAATTTAATATGGCGGGAAGAAATCCTTGCCCTGTGGGTCTCTGTTTGCTCCGGGTAATCCGGCGCAAGCTCAGATACAGTTATATTGAAGCCGGGGACACAGTCACTGCAAATTACTGTACAGCTATCCTGCGGCTTCTCCTCACTACGAATAATACGCCTAGTATTCCCATAACCCCCGCAGTCGCTATCAGCCCCCATTGGCTGAGGGTCGGAATTGGCCTTGGCGTTGCGAACGGCTCCCCTATTAACTGGAATGTAAGGTCGGGACCCCCGGCGGGTATACAGATAATTCCGGCTGTCCATGTCGGACATCCGTTTCCCGTGCCGTTTAGCGGGTTCTCCCATGCATATAGGTTTAGAGTTTGCACGTTCTCAGTGAACCAAAACCATTGACCGTTCGGTATAAATGGCATGTTGGCCTGGACAGATACCCAATAGACGCCAGACGTAAGGGTACATGGCTCGGGCAGGTTAATGATAAAATCCGGGTTATCCTTATTCGTAGGTAGTATGCTCTGGTAATTACACCCAGGTATCACGCTCCCGGGAAGGCCGCCTGAGTCCGTAAAGAAAACTACATTTAATGATTGGATAGGCCCGGGAGTAAAATTGTAAGTACCAACGGCCCTTACTGTATTTATACTCCAGCCAGCAGCGTCGGGAACTTCAAAATCATCAGTCGCCCTGTTGTCAAAAGTATCAAAAGCGCCCCCAGCGTCGGTGAAGTTCTGAGAAGTAACCGCAGTACCTTCGACATTCCCTGTTTGGTCCCACAGGACCTGCGTAAACTGTTCTACAAATACAGGCGGAGGAACATCCGCACTCCAAACCT
>QIHJ01000415.1 GCA_003229065.1 Candidatus Dadabacteria bacterium | reverse complement strand
AAGCTATGGCAGAATTCACATGGAATCTGGTCTTCGGTGACATGAATCTTATGGCTGAATCTTATAGGTTGGAGAGGTCCTTTATCGCTGCTTTCAGCGTTGTAGAAATAAAAACCCACCAGAACGAGCACAACAAGCGCTGGCAGTGAAAATATTTTTATCCTTTTCCTCATCCTATTTCCTTAGCTCTACCCTATTACTTAATCTCTGAAGTGTGGGCATTTTGGAAAGTTTAGGCTTAAACTCTCAAAAACGCCTAGTATTTATATCATACCGAGAAGTTCTGTCAAGATTTTGGAGTGCGGCATCCGAAAGATGGCGTAGAATAAGGGTTTTTCTCTTCCTGGGAATAAGGGTAAATTTACTCCACAACTAACGTTAGCCTAATAAAGTGCAGTAAATAAAACACGAGATTCTTCCTCGCTTCGCTTTAGTCTCAAGGTTCTCTTTAGATTCAATATAGTGACACATTAGCATGTTAGGGAAGTGTGTACGGTTCTTGCACTCGTTCAGAACCGTTCTCAGAATGATAATATTTCGTCCTTCCCAGCTTCGCACAAGGCTACCATGCTTCGTCATAGACTACGCCCCGGCATGCGCCGAGCTCAGTATGTGCGGGTTGGTTTATCCAGAGAACTCTATTTCAACTGTGACAGGAAATCGGCAGTATCAAAGACGCCGCCGAGAGAGGGGACTAAACTATGGACGGCGTTCTCTCTCAGGTCTCCAACTTTTCCTTCTTCAACAAAAAGAGAGGAGTCATGCTGCAGGACTCCGAGTATAGGGCGTCCTGTCATATCGCTCAGAAGAGCCGGGTTGGTTCTTTCCGCCAGATCCGTTTCGTCAGGGAAATTGTTAATAACTAACCCAAGCACCGGGAGGCCTCCCGATGTTGCAGATTCCACAGTTAGAGCAGTATGGTTTAAGGTCCCGAGACCGGGGCGCGTAACCACTATAAGAGATAAACCAAGCTCACGGGCAAGATCGGCCATCGTAGAGTTTTCAGTGACCGGCACGAGTAGTCCGCCCGCCCCTTCTACCAATACTATGTCGTGGTTGTCGCTCAGTCTATCATACGCCCCCCTAATTTTCTCAATCGAAATTTCCCGCTCTTCAATCTTTGAAGCAGCCAATGGAGAAAGAGGATGTAAGAATCTGTAAGGACAGTGATCTTCAATCGGATAACTCTCGCCCGTAAGCCGCTCTATAAACGCGAGATCGGATAATCCGGGGAGTTCGGTGCCGGTCTGAAAAGGTTTCATCACACCGACATTTAATCCTGAGCGCTTAAGACACCAGGCAAGCGCTGCAGTAACCACCGTTTTTCCTACGCCGGTATCGGTGCCTGTAATGAATATGCCGCTCGGGAGGGGGTTCATTTCAATAGACCTAAGATGCTGAAAAGTTACAGAGCCCTTAAATACCCATGCTTTGCTGAGCCTCTTCGCTCATCTTGCTCGGGTCCCAAGGGGGATCCCAGACTATCTCTATCTCGACAGATTCGACCCCCGGCATCTCTTCCACGATTACCTTTGATTCCCCTGCAATCTGGGCAGAGGCGGGACAACCTGGGGCGGTCATAGTCATTCTGATATTTACGTGAGAGCCTTCTATGTCTACGCCGTAAATAAGACCGAGGTTTACTATGTCGATCGGGATTTCAGGATCGTACACTTCGCTCAGTACTTGAAGCACGCTTTCCTGTGTAAGCTCTGTGTCAGCTGCAGTGCTTAGGGAATCGGCTGGTTCCGGTGTTTGATCAGATGTATCTGCCGAGGCACTGTCGTGTCTTTCTGAAGAGCCGACAGACTTTGAGCCGGCCTCATCGAGTGAAGCGGTCTCATATATATTCTCCTGCTCGGCTGTGTCCGTAAGGGCGTTTGCGGGAGACAGAGCCTCCCCGCTCTTTTGAGCAGTGCCGCTTTCCTTTTTAAAGAGCTTGCCCAGCATGTTGCCTAGCCCCATATTGGTGCCTCCTTAATACGTTTATCAAATATAAGGATACATTATATATTGTTCCCCATTAAAACACTAGTAGAATTTGACCTTCTCCCTGATAACTGGACAGGTTTCGGGGGGTGCTTGACAGACAATCCATGGCTAAAGGGCAAAATCATTATCGTGGCCAAGAAAAAACAGCACAACGGCCCCTCGAAAAACAAGCAGTAGCACATCAATGCGTGAAAAGGTGGTGCGTGAGGAAGTCGTCAGCTGGCGCTTTCATGAATCACCTCTCGCAGCAGACGCGCCAGCACCTTGTCCTCGTGGGCGATGTGTTTGACGATCTCTTGCGCTCTTGGAGTAAGCCGGCTGTAACCCCAGCGTGATCTCCGCTTGGTCTCGTCCCAACCTTCACGCTGAAAATAAAGCGGCAGGTTGACATCGAAATAGGAAATACTGTCTGCATCTTTGAGCAGATCGGAGCCGGGATCGCCACCCACCTCATGGAACTCTACCAGCCGACAGGACTCCTCCACAATATTTCGTTCCACACCGCAAGCGTCCAGAATCGGGCGCAATATTGCAGCGCTGTTTCGGGCATGGGCTGCTTTGAAGGCGTCGTAATTGTCGAAGTCTGCTCGTCTTACCTTGATTCTCTCGATTGCCCGATCTATGTCATGGGCCAGCGCCGCCAGCTGTAAGGCTTCGTTGGCATCCGGTTCCAGCCGCAAAAGCCACTCAAATGTATTGTCGGCGTGACACGGATCTTCAGG
>QIHJ01000095.1 GCA_003229065.1 Candidatus Dadabacteria bacterium | reverse complement strand
CTCGAGTACCAGGGCGATAAGTTTGTCGATCGCTTCGACGCCAACAGCTACATTTACATCATGCGCGCAATCGATATCTATGACGCCGCGGAAGGCTATCCCGACCTCAAAGATTCTTTTTCCAGAATAAAATGCAAGAAAGTATTTGTGTCGTCCTTTACCTCCGATTGGCTTTTCCCCACATACCAGTCAAAGGAGATTGTGGAAGCGCTAACAGCCAACGATATAAATGTTGACTACTACGATATAGACTCGCCTTACGGGCACGACTCATTTTTACTGGAATACCGTGAGCTTACAGGATATTTAAAAAGGTTTTTTAACTCGTTTTAACTATGCTCAGAAAAAGCAAGGTGTTCAGGGAGTTTAGATGAAGATAGGTCTAGCTCTCGGCGGCGGAGGGGCTAAGGGGTTTGCGCATCTCGGGGTTTTGAGAGTGCTCAAGGACGCTGGTATTGACTGTGACGTAGTGGCCGGAACAAGTATCGGGGCGCTTGTGGGAGTCATCTATGCCTCGGGTAGCATAGAAAAATTCGAGGAGTATGCGGCGAATATCAGCCGTGCCGAATTAGCGCTTCGTCTCGGACCCAGCTGGCCCGTGATGGGGCTCTTCTCCGGCGATTACATAGAGAAGATTCTTCAAGATTTCGTCCCTGAAAGAAATATTGAAGAGCTCAAAAAACCCTTTGCCGCTCTCTCAGTCGATCTTAAAAAAGCAGAGGTTGTAACTTTTAAAGAAGGTGATTTACGCACTGCGGTTCATGCCAGTGTGTCGATCCCGGGTCTCTTTAAACCCCTAATATATGAAGATAAGGTTCTTGTGGACGGCGGAGTGCTCGAGTCCGTTCCCGTTGCGGCGGCGCGCGAGCTGGGGGCCCGGGTGGTTATAGCTGTCGATCTTCTCTCAGACATATCTAACTCACCCGATCAAGAGGACGGAAGTTGGTCTATTATGGAGATAGTTCAAAGGAGCTCTATAATCGCGCAGCGGCGTCTCAATCAGTTCCGCTACGAGAAAGACCGTCCCGAAATACTCATACAGCCGCGCGTCTCTCATGTGAAGGTCATGGATTTTCACCGTGGCCGGGAGATTATCAAGTGCGGAATAAAAGCTGCGGAGCAAGTTCTCCCCGAGCTACTGGGCCTGCTCAACATGAGCTAGTAGGGGTGGGTGGAAACGCGACTTTTTCTCCATTCGATTAGAATTAATATCCATACGGGAACAAACTCTATCCACACAACGACGTCGGTAAAGACGTCTATTCTCCCCATCGGCTCAAGATAGTAGCGAAGATAATAAAGGGGCAATAGAAGTGTCGGCAACAGGAGCGAGAATCTCGGCGCTACCACAAGTAAAGGCAGGAGCCACGTGTAGTACCAGGGGAACTGAGTCGGGCTTACAAGAAATACAAACGCAATTATAAATAAGCTCTTTTTGTATAGATCAACGTCTCTATATCTATTACTGAAGGTGATGAAAATTATCCAGAGCGTTATCAGTGAGGCTACAAGGACACGAGCAAAAGCATATTTGTGAAAAGTTTTGTAACCAAGCGCATCGAGTGTTACTTCAGAGATAAGAATGAGCCCTCTGAAAATAGAGTCGTTATTCTGCCAACTCTCGCCGTAAGCGATAAATCCCGAGCTCTGGTCCAGGCCCGACATATATAGCGGAACGAATAACCCGCCTAGGATGATCACAATTATTAGTACTCCTGCAGCCAGTTTTCTTGGCTGTGAGAGCAGGGGTCGCAGTATCACGGGCAGCAGAAAAGCCGGCCATAGCTTTAATCCGATCCCTACGACTATGCTCAGGGTCGAACGTATCTGTTGGTTACGGGAGGCCAGTATGAGTCCCCCTAGAACAAAAGGAAATGCCAGTACGTCCAGGTGGCCCGAGTTGAATATTTCTTTTACAAGGAGCGGGTTCCACCAGTAGATCATTAAATATGAATACGGCAGTTTCTTTGCCCTAAGAGCATAGAACAGAAGCGTAAGCGTTATAAAATCGAACGCCAGGAGTATTATTTTCCAGGTTATTAAATTAAACGGGTCGATCAAATATGAGAGCGCGAAAACCGCCTGAGCGATCGGCGGATAGATTGTACGCACTCCGGGGTTATTAATGTTTTCAATTATCCCGCCCGATTCCGAGGCAAGCTCTGTGAGCTTCTCAGGAACCCCGTTATTTCCCAGCACGTTTTCAGGTGAGTAACTATATGGGTTGGTACCGCTTACCGTTACGGCCCCGTCCCACAAGTACCTGAAGTAATCGTCTTCGAGTATCGGCACGGACACGATCATAAACACCCTCATCACAATGCCTACCGCAATTATCCACAGGAGGTAACTCTGACTAAGGGGGGTATTGAGAGCATTTCTAAGTGCAAGAAGATATACGGCGCCCGCTATAACGAGAATCGAAACGAGTACCAATACAGGCCGCTCCATAAGCGGTATCTCAAGTGAGAATTCGGGAGATATAAACCAGAGTAAGGCGAAAAGGCCTATTAATATAGCTCCGGAAAGTAACGTAATGACATTCAGGGGGCTGCTTCTATATTCTGGGTTAAAAGCTTGTTTGTCTTCAGGGTTAGTCATAACAGGAAGACCGGAATTACGGTTCCGTACTAATACAAGAGGTCAAGCTCCATTCTCATTATTCCCCGTGCTCTTCCAGGTACTTCTCGGCGTCGAGAGCCGCCATGCATCCG
>QIHJ01000409.1 GCA_003229065.1 Candidatus Dadabacteria bacterium | reverse complement strand
GTTTTCAATAATATTTTCTTTCAATAATGGAGCGAGCCCCAGAATCGACGACTCGGGGTAGCAGCCCGGGTTGGCAACGAGTTTAGCGTTTTTGATTATGTCTCTATTGAGCTCGGGAAGGCCATAGACCGACTCTGAAATGAGCTCGGGGCACGGGTGTTTGCCGTACCATTTTTCGTAACGTGCGAGACTCAACCTGAAATCGGCGCCCAGGTCTATTATTTTAATATCTCTCCCATAGAGGGCAGGAACGATCTTTGCCGATGCGCCGTGAGGGAGAGCGGCGAATACTATGTCGGTATCCCGGGGAACAGAGTCTGCATCTAAAGGTTGAAGCTCCAATTCCAGATACTCTGATAGATGGGGAAATACGTCTGCAAGTTCTTTGCCGGCGTGTTTCTCAGCGGTAAGATACGTGACTTCGACCCCCGGGTGCACGAGCAGAAACCTGAGAAGCTCGCTTCCCGTATAGCCGCTTGCTCCGAGTATGGCGACTTTTTTTCTTTCCATGGGGATTGAAAATATCAGGGAATAGGGTTAAATACAAGCCTCGGCTCGAAAACTTGTATAATTTAGCTGTTAGCGGAGCGGTAATGCCGGGTTAACGTCAATATCTTGACTCGGGTTGTTTCTAGAGGTAATTTTTACAGAAAATGTACTTAACATGAATATAACATTAACTTTTTTACGGAGGCAGTACCCAATGTCAATTAAGGTAGGTATTAACGGATTCGGTAGAATCGGAAGGAGTATTCTCCGCATAGGACTACAGAGAGAAGGGCTTGAATTCGTAGGGATTAACGATATATCAGACTCTAAAACACTCGCGCATCTTTTTAAATACGATTCTATTTTCGGTACCTATAAAGGGGAAGTAAAATCCGAGAACGGCCACATACTTGTGGATGGAAAGCCTATAAGAGTTTTTTCTGAAAGAAACCCGGCAGATATAGCGTGGCAGGACGTAGGAGCCCAAATTATTGCCGAATCTACCGGATTATTCCGCTCAAAAGATACAGCTTCGGCACATTTGGGGGAAACGGTAAAAAAAGTCATAATCACTGCTCCCGGCAAGTCGGATATCGATTTTACAACAGTGCTCGGAGCAAATGAGGGCGAGTATGAAAGCGAAAGCCACAACATAATTTCAAACGCCTCTTGCACCACTAACTGTTTTGCTATGATCGTGAAGGTGCTTCATGAGAATTTCGGCATCAAACAGGGCCAGATGACAACGGTTCATTCCTATACGAACGATCAGCAGATTCTGGACGCGCCGCATAAAGATTTAAGAAGGGCCCGGGCCGCAGCGCTTTCTATCATCCCTACAAGCACCGGGGCCGCAGACGCCATAAACATTATTTATCCCGAGTTAAAGGGAAGGATGAGCGCTGTGGCATTGAGAGTACCAACCTCGGATGTTTCGGTCGTTGACTTTACCTGCGAGGTAGAGAAGCAGACTTCGGCGCAAGAGGTTAACGATAGGTTCAGGGAAGCTTCACAAGGGTCTCTCGGAGGGTACTTGAGATACGTCGAGGAAGAGCTCGTTTCTTCTGATTTTATAGGCGATCCGCACTCGGCTATCATTGATGCGCCTCTTACCTCTGTAGTAGGGGGAAACCTGGTAAAAGTAATAGGCTGGTATGACAATGAATACGGTTACTCTACAAGGGTGGTCGATCTGATTGAATACGTCGGGGAGAAGGGCTTATGAGTCAAAGTAAGCTTGTGATTTCCGACATACCCGACTCTATGCTGCAGGGAAAGCGCGTGTTCGTAAGGGTGGACTTCAACGTACCTATAAGGAACGGAAAAATAAACGAGGACTACCGTATCCGAAGAGTAATCCCTACTATCGATTATCTGATAGAAAAAAATGCGAAAGTCATTCTTGCCTCTCACCTGGGGCGTCCGAAAGGGAACGTGATATCGGACTTATCGCTTAAGCCCATTGCAAAACGTCTTTCAGAGCTGCTCGGAAAATCGGTGAAGTTTACGGGCATGTTAAGGGGGGATGATGTAAGAAAGTCGATCGAAGAGCTTCAGGACGGTGAAGTTATGCTTCTTGAGAACCTGAGGTTCCATATAGAAGAGACGGATAATGACCCGGCATTTGCAAAGGAGCTTGCTTCGTTTGCGGATATATATGTAAATGACGCATTCGGGACCTCACACCGAAAACACGCATCCACCTACGGGATGGCATCGTATTTCGATTTGAGATTGGCGGGCTTTTTAGTGAGCAGGGAGCTTAAATTTTTAACGAGACTCCGTGAGAATCCGGACCGCCCATTTATCGTAATCGTCGGAGGCGGGAAGATTAAAGACAAGATCCATGCACTTGAGAATATTATAGAGAAGGCTGACAAGGTGCTTTTGGGAGGCGGTGTAGCATATACTTTCCTCAAGGCAAAAGGGGTTCAAATAGGGAATTCTATTGTTGAAGACGAGAAGGTGGGCTGGGCCAAGGAATCTCTCGAAAAATACGGGGACAAGATATATCTCCCCGTAGACCATGTAGTCGCCGGCAGTTTTGAGAGGAGAAAAAACTGTATGGTAATAGACGATTATATACCCGATGACCTCCAGGGCTTTGACATAGGACCGAAAACAGCTGCAGCCTACAATCATCAAATAAAGGGTAACGGCTCGATATTCTGGAGCGGGCCTATGGGTGTGTTCGAGGTAGACGATTTCTCTGCCGGGACCACTCAGATCGCGC
>QIHJ01000103.1 GCA_003229065.1 Candidatus Dadabacteria bacterium | reverse complement strand
TCCCGGGTGTTGGGCTTTCCTTTCGCTCCGCTTTCTTTTTTAGCCGCTGTTCTTTGTGTTGACATTTTTACTATTACCTGTACGCTGTAAGTAAGTAATTACTTACAAGCTACCAGTTGGGCGTAAGGGTGTCAAGAAGGGGGGGTCCGGTAAGATCCTCTGATGCGGGCTTTGCGGCTCAGAGCACGGGCTTGTAAATTGCTGCACCGGCAAGTTCTCCGCAGGATTCGAGTTGGATGGCTTTATGAATATATCTTCAATTTGAATCTCCCGGAAAAATCAAATATAAATATGCTTATTATTATGAAACGATTAATCCCGAATATTACTTCACTACGGGGAATAATGTATGGCTGAGACTTTAATATTGGTGCTTTTTATGATTACGGGTGGAAGCGCTGTGCTCGAGCTTTCGCTTGAGGACGCTCTTAGGCTTGCTATAGAAAACAACCGCGATATACAGATCGAGCAGAAAAACATAGAGGTCTCAGAGGGAGAAGTACAGGCTCAGGAAGGGGTGTTCGATCCGGTGCTAAATATAAGCACGTATTATCTTGACGGTGAGACCCCGACGACCAGCACTTTTATTCCTACGGGTACCATAAACGAGCAGCAGTTTAACGCCCAAACGAATGTAGAAGGCACTCTCTCAACCGGAACTTTTTACAACATACTGAACTTTTCGACAACGAGGACCGAAACCGATTCCCCGATACAGGACCTGAGCCCGAGCTGGTTCAACAGCGTGAGCTTCAGCCTCGGCCAGGAGCTCCTTAAAAACTTCGGGATCGGCGTTAACAGGACTTTTATCGTTAGGGCCAAGCGCTCATACGAGATCTCGGAGAAAGAGCTTGAGAGCATTACCTCAAACGTGCTGCTTTCAGTCGAGAGTCGCTACTGGCTCCTGGTCGCGGCGAAAAAGAACCTCGATCTTGAGAGGACGGCGCTTGAGCTTGCGCTCGATTTACAGCGAAGAAACGAGATACAGGTGGAAGTGGGAGTGCTGCCTCCTGTGTCTGTGACTCAGGCAAAGTCCGAGGTGGCTGCCAGGGAGGTTAATGTTATTGTGGCCGAGAACAGTCTCCAGGCTGCTTCAGACAATCTGAAAAACGTGCTTGCTATGGAGCTTTCTCGGAAGATAGAAACGACAGACGAGCCTACAACGGCAGTTTATAAATTCAACGAAACACAGTCGCTCGAAGTGGCTTATGAAGAGCGCCCTGAGATGTACCAGGTGCTTCTGGATATAGAGAATAAAGAGACGCTTAAGAAATATTATTCGAATCAAAAACTCCCAAGGCTAGCAGTTGAAGGCACGGTTGATCTGCAGGGTTTGGGTGGAGACGAGAACCCTGACCGGCTGAGCTTCGGCGAGGTGCCCGAGCCCATACCGCCGCAGTTCCTGGGCGGGGGGGAGGCGTTCAGCCAGCTCTTCGGCGCTGATTTCCCAACCTGGCAGATACTTGGAGTGTTCAGCTTCCCGCTTTTTAACCGTACTGCCAGAGGGGAGTATGTAAAGGCCACGGCCGAGCTTGACAGAAGCCACATAACTCTCAGTAAAACTAAGGACGATATTGCGCTTGAAGTGCGCAGCTCTATAAGGGAGATCGAAAACAGCCTGAGGGCGATTGAGGCGGCAAGAATATCTGTAGAGCTTGCAGAAGAGGTGGTAAATAACGAGCAGGAGAGGCTGAACGTCGGCATCGGCACTACGAGGGAAGTGCTCGAAGCCCAGAGGGATCTGATTGATGCCGGAACCAGGGAAATCACAGCTATTGCCAGCTATAACATTGCGCTCGCCGAGCTTGAGCACGCTAAGGGCACGCTTCTTCAAAAGAACAGCATAGAGATCGGGCAGTGATCCAAGCACGGCTCAAGCGAACTCACATAAATTGTTTCTAATAAGCCTCCGGGCAATCCTTAAGCCCGAGTGTATGTGACATAATTTTTATATTGGATATACTATTGCCGAATTTATCTTAAGGAGACAGATATGGCCAGTGAAACGATATTGGAATTGAGTGACGCTAGTTTCGATCAAGAGGTTCTAAAAAGCGATGTGCCTGTTCTTGTGGACTTTTGGGCCCCGTGGTGCGGTCCGTGCCGCGCTGTAGCGCCAATTGTTGAAGAAATTTCATCAGCATACGAAGGTAAGATTAAAGTGGGCAAGCTGAATGTGGATGAAAACCCGTCAATCACTATGAAATTCGGTATAAGAAGCATTCCTACTCTTCTTGTGTTCAAGGGAGGAGAGGCAGTCGAGCAAATTATCGGCGCTGTTCCCAAAGGTGAGATAGAAAGGGCAGTCGATAGCGCTCTGTAAGACCTAAGTGGTTTTATACTCTTTATTTAGTTCCAATTTCAGAGGACTTCTTCTCAAGTGCGGCGATCTTTTCGTCAAGCTCCGATATTTCTTTACATTTCTTAAGCACCTCGTTTCTTGCATCGGGTTTGCCGCTTGATTTAGCACCCTTTGTCTTTGACGCAGCCTTCTTTGTTTTCCCGGCACCATTGGCTTTTCCGAGTGCACTCTTGGTTTTGTCCTTATCGAATACATATACTGTTTCGCGCTCTTTATTTATTCGCTTCGAAAACTTTCCTTCTGCAAGATCGTACTTACCCAGGACGCGCCCGAGCCACTGGAGGTTCTGCCCCTTTTTCTCAGACTCGGGGAGATGCTTCTGTACCTCGTCAAGCAGCTGCTTGGCCGTGATCTTAAACTCATTCTCGGTGTCTTCGAAAAGCTTGTCACGAAGCTCGCCGTCATTTAATAGCTTGAGCACATCCAGAACTGAGCGGTCCCACTTGTCTAGTATAAAATCTCCTGACTCAGGGAGCTTAGAAAGTTTGTCTACGGCAAAGGGGTCCTGTCCCCCTGAGGCTTCAAAGGAGGCATGGATTATCTTGCCCAGGTCCTGAAGCGCTATCTTTCTCTCGGCTTCAAGCTCAGACAATTGGAGCCT
>QIHJ01000423.1 GCA_003229065.1 Candidatus Dadabacteria bacterium | reverse complement strand
CCGGCTCTTATAAATCTCTTGGAGAGTGTTACGAGAAGACAGGGGATCTGGGTAAGGCAGTATCCTCATATAAAAAACTTAGCCTGGCCGACCCTACGCAGAGCAGATTCGTAAACGAAAAATTAGAAGATATTAAAATAGATGCCGCTTACATGAACTTAGAAGGTACAGATACAGACACTGAACCTGCCAACTAATACTTGCAGTACTTTACTCCCTTAAATTATTTCCCATATCCAGAGTTTTAAATCTTTCCAACACCCCGTTCGTAATATCTCATAAATCCAAATTGAGGAGACACCGTTATGGGATTGAAGAAAAGAGTCGGGTTTATAGTGAAATCCGAGTTTAATGACTGGGTAACGCGCGCAGAGGACCCGGAGAAGATATTGAATCAGGCGGTGGAGGAGATGGAAGAGGGTCTGAAGACTGCTAAAGCCAAGTTAGCGCTCCTGCGCTACAGAGTGGAGGAAGAGAATAAGCTTCTCACAAAGCTAAATGAGCAGATCGGATACTGGCAGAAGAAAGCTGAGGAATATGTAGCTAAGGCTATGGACACAAATGCCAGGGAAGCTGTAAGAAAGAGACGCGTGCTCGAGAATGAGCATAGGTTAGTCAGCATAAATCTCGCCCAAGACAAGATAAAATTCGATGAGTACGAGGAGCGCTACTCTGAGCTGGATAAGCGCATAAGGGCATCAAAGTCCAGAAGGGGGCTCTTATTAAAAGAAATCTCTATAAATAAGGGACCGTCGGGAGGCATTCAAAGTAGTCCTTCAGATGTCCTGACACATGCGGACGGTCCGTTTTCAGTATTCAATAAGATGGAAGAGAGGGTCGAGAAAACGAGGGAATTCTCTGCCGCTTCAAGAGATCGGGAAGAAACTTCTCTTGAGAACGAAAGGAAGCTTATAGATGAGGAGATAGACATTATTAAAAAAACTTTGGGTAAAGGAGGTAGTAAAAGATGAAATACGGTGTAAATACGATCATAGTAGGATTATTTCTGGTTATAGGCGTGACGCTTGCGGGCGTGAAATATTTAGGCGCATTCCCCACTATCCCCAAGCCCTCGACTAACAGTACGGAAAGACTCTCGTGGTTCCTTCAGCTCGACCATCCCTACATACATAAGGGCTCAAACGGTGAGATACTCATGAACATCAATATTAAGGGTAATGAGGCCCCTTTGGTGGATAGGGCGCCACTCAATCTGGTTCTGGTTATAGACAGGAGCGGCTCGATGAGTGAGAAGGGCAAGATTGAGTACGCAAAAGAGGCTGCAAAGCAGATAATCTCGGGATTAAGCCCAAAGGACAGACTCTCTGTCGTAGCATACTCAACAGATGTTGAGCTTTTATATCCGATACAGTTTTTAAATAATAAGGAAGGGGCCGCCTCCGTTGTGAACTCTCTATATCCCACGGATTCGACGAACCTCTCGGGGGGACTGATTGCCGGTATAGGCCAGCTCGAGAAGCTCGAGCGCAAGGGCTACATAAACCGTGTAATTCTACTCTCGGACGGGCTTGCAAATTATGGCATTACGGACATGGGACAGTTAATAAAAATAGCAAGCCAGGCGGCTGAAAGAGGGATTCACGTAACTACTATGGGGCTCGGCGTAAATTATGACGAGAACCTTATGATGAACCTTGCGGAGTACGGAGCGGGGAACTATTACTTTGTCGAATCCCCCTCACAGCTTGCCGGGATATTCGATAGAGAGTTCGGTCAGCTCGCCTCGACAGTTGCTAAAGACCCTGTGTTCACAATTACGCTCGCTCCGGGAGTCGGCGTAAGCGACGTATACGGATATGCCTATGAGACCACCAAGGACGGAAAGGTGCGGATTAAGCTCGGAGACTTCTACGGCGGGCAGGAGAGGAACATACTGGTGAAGCTAAATGCGCCCACCGGGAAAATGGGTGAGAGCCCGCTTGCTACAGCCGGGCTCGAATACGGAGACGTCCTCGGTGATGACGGTGCGATATACCACGAGGAGAAAATCCGATATGCAGTTACTGAAGATATGGACATAGTAGCTGAGAAAGAGAATAAGGATGTTACAGCAAGAGGAGTTTCTGTAGACGCGGCAGCTCAGTATTACCAAGCGGCCTCAGCATATGAGACCGGAGAACATGACGAAGCTCTGATGCACATTCAGAGCGCTTACGACAGTGTTGTCGAGTTAAATAAAAAATTACCTAGTCCGGCAACTCTAAAACAAGAATCAGAGATGAGAGACGCGCTTTCTACAATGATGCTGGAATCCGCTCCCGCGCCTGCTTCTCCCGAAGGTAAGGGGCTTATAAAGGGTTTTAAGCAAGACGCAAGACAGCAGCAGAAATAGATGTGCAACTCTATATATTTAAGCGGGAGGTAAGCTCCGACTACCTTGCCTCCCTGTTTGTTTAACAGTTCCATTGGACAGGAGAGTTAGATGAAAGTCGATATAAAATCTATATTAGCCCGCGGCATCCTGGGCGGTATTTGGGGTCTGACAGCAGTTATCTCCACCTATACATTTGAGGGGTGGTTACCTATGTCTTCTTTACTTTTCTACCCGCTGATATTCGCCGGCGCAGTGCCTCTGGCCGTACTATTTGCCGGCAAGGACGTACCGCTTCTCAGGGCCGTGTCTGTAGGGGTGATCTCGGGGCTCATTTACCAGCTGCTGTCCCCGGTCTTTCCGCTGTTCGCATCAATACTGGCCGGAGCCCCT
>QIHJ01000040.1 GCA_003229065.1 Candidatus Dadabacteria bacterium | reverse complement strand
TACAGTACACTCTTTTCTATAATAGCATTGCCGGATTTTAAAGGCGCGTTGTAGGAGAACACCGCCCTCCTGGGCCCCGGGAGCATGCTCGTAGTATCCGAGAATCCTCCTTCTGTCGTGACTACGCTCTCTGTATCCAGACCGTGAATGAAGTTAAGATTAAAGGCCCCTTCGGGCAGGCTGTATCTGAGTGATTCTTTACGCCCTTCAGATAGCTCTTTTCCGCCGATATATATCGTATCGCCTGTATTATTGAATACGTTAAGGTCGGCTACCGTCACGTCTCCGTCCAGTACCTGAACTATTAAATGGGCTTCTTCGATCCTGATATTTTCATCGCTTAACGAGGGCTCGTAGACGGGAAGATTTAGCGTCTTTGTATCTTCACCGGGGTTAAATACCATTTTGTCCGTTGTATACTCGGCGCCTCTATAGTTAATTGATATAGCATAGCTCCTGTTCCACGGAAGCTCGTCAAATGAAAAAGCGCCTTCGGTATCTGAAATTACGGTCTGCCGGGTGCCGGCAACATCTCCCATAAACGGGGTTATAGCGACTTCTACTCCGGAGCGCGGGGCCTCGTCACCTCCGTTCACCACCTTGCCTGTGACTGTGCCTCCGGATGAAGCGTCACTTCCGGGTTTTGCAGAGAGAATATAGTCTGCAATGGATTCCGCTGCCTGAGGCGGTACCTGCATAGGCGGCATAGGCGGGAATCCCGGGTTTATGGGCATCTTGCCGCTCGAGCTGTATATGAGCTGCGGGTCCTCTATCCATCTTAGAACTTCTACCCTCGCGTATCTGTCTCCGACTCCTTTAAGATCGGGGCCTACGAATGTGCCTCTGCCTATGGTGTGGCACCTGACGCAGCGGTACTGTATAAAGAGCTCCTCTCCACCACTTGCCTGAGGGACTTCACCTTGCGCCCGCGGTTCTGAGGACTGGGAGAGGAAAGAAATCAACAGTACTAACAATATGAGCGTATTAAATATTCGATTGTCTATATTCATGTTTATCCGTTTAATTTCGCTCCGCATTTGGAGCAGAAGAGGTCATCTTTCAGTGACTCATGACCGCATTCGGGGCAGCTCAATTCTGTCTGAGCAGCAAACTCGGATAAAGCGGGCTTTCTTGCCATGAGTATCTCATTTTCGATCTCCTCGTCTTCTCCTACTTGGCTGCTCGTACCCCGGCTCTTTAAAATCTCGTCCTCAATCCCGGCGTCTAAATCAACCGTACCCAAACCTTTCGTTATATCCTCTATTTCCCTTAATACCGAGGCGGCTTCAATCCGGTATTTTTGTCTTAACTCCTCGTAGTCTTCAACCGTGAGCTTCCCGAGAGCGTAGTCAAGGTCAATATCTCTAATTGCGGAGTAAAGGGATTCCTTACGCACACGAAGGTTGTTAAGACGCTCCATTACGGGGTTCGCCGTATTATTTGTCTCAATTTCTGTCGTGCCTTCTTTCCTTGAGCCAAGGAAAAAAGGCAGCGCTATAAATAAAGCCGTTATACCTGATATCGCCAGTGCTATTAGTATTTCCAAATTATTTGCCTTTTAAGATTTAAAGGGGGGATTATACCTTTGCCGTAATATCCTTCTCACCCAGTGAATATCTTATGAATACTTCCTCTCTCTTTTTTCTGCCGGAAGGCCACATAGTGACTACTGCTCCCAGGAGAAGCACTACGCCGCCCGCCCATATCCAGCTTACCATCGGGTTTATTATAATCCTGAACGTCGCGGTCCCGTCTGTACCGACGTTACTTAGTATTAGATATAGATCATCTGTAAATGTCGAGCGGAGAGCGACCTCGGTTTCCTGATTGATCTCACGGTTTCCTTCGTACTTGTAGAGGTTCTTTTCGGGCTCCATTACGCCCAGGTCTTTCTGCCCTTTGAAGACAGAAAGCTCGGCTACAGTTGCGTTCTTGGCATCCGTCGTATACTGCTCCAACCCCTCGAACGTAAGCGTGTAGTCTCTTATAGTCGCAGACTCACCCCGGGAAAGGGTTACGAGCTTCTCAGTTACGAAGACGGACGAAGAGGTAACGCCAATAACTACAAGTACTACTCCCAGGTGGACGATATAACCACCGTATCTTCTTCTATTCCTCGATACCAGTCTGCTGAACGCAAGAAGCGGGTTCTCACCCCTTTTGCTCCTCACCCTTACCCCTTTAATAAACTCTGTGAAGACCGTGGCAGTTACAAACATACATAGCGCATATGATAGGACGGCTGTTACGTCTCTTATCCCTAAAACGATGAGAACAACTGCAGTAAGCACCGAGAGCATGAGTGGGTAAATGAAATTTTTAATAAGGTTTTCGCGCGAAGCTTTACGCCACGATATCACGGGGCCCACACCCATTAGGAATATCAGCACAAGCGCGATCGGAACGTTTACGGCATTAAAATAGGGGGCGCCCACGAGTATCTTCTGACCTACTATGGCCTCAGAGATTATGGGGAACATCGTGCCCAGAAATACAGTAAACGCGGCTCCGAGAAATAGGAGGTTGTTGAATATGAATGCGCTTTCCCTTGAGATAATAGAATCAAACTGGTTTTCACTCTCAAGCTCTTTTGAGCGGTAGATATACATTGTAAACGAGAATAGGAGAATAAACGCTATGAACCCGAGGAATAGAGGTCCGATGTCCGACTGAGCGAATGAGTGGACTGAAGATATAATACCGCTTCTAGTTATAAACGTGCCGAATATGGAA
>QIHJ01000015.1 GCA_003229065.1 Candidatus Dadabacteria bacterium | reverse complement strand
ATGCGCGACGTTGTAAAGGACGTCGGCCCCGACGTGATGCGGTTCTTCTTGCTCATGCGGAGCTCCGAGAGTCATCTGGACTTTGACCTCGGTCTTGCGAAAAAAGAATCCAGTGAAAACCCGGTCTACTACATACAGTACGCCTACGCCAGAATAAACAGTCTATTTCGTAAGGCAGCCGAATCCAGCATGTCAGCCTCTGAGGAATCACTCGGTGAGCTTAAGGAGCAAGTGGAAAATAAAAAAACTACTCCTATTCCCTGAGGCAGTAGAGGAAGCCGCAGGTTCCCTCGCCCCTCACAAAATGGCCTACTTCCTCCAGGAGCTGGCCTCGGATTTCCATGTCTACTACAATAAATGCAGAATCGTAGATGAAAACGCCGACATCAGTCAGGCAAGGCTTTACTTGGTAAGCTGTGTGCGTATAGTTCTTAGTAACGGTCTTAGATTGCTCGGTATTTCCACTCCTGAAAGGATGTGAGATATGGGTGATAAAAATAGCTCTAGCAATAACAATCCCGCCAAAAACCGTATAGTATCGCTGGTTATCGGTTTTCTCATACTGTTCGTAGTTACGTTCAGCCTCGGAGTATTAGTCGGGAAGGGGTTAACTGAGCGTAGTCTTACTTTTACCGAGAAGGTAGAGACCGTCCCGTCCCGGGACCGGGTTCCCGAAAAGACAGTAGAATCTGAGTACGATGAAGCTTCAGTAATGGAGAAGAGAACAAGTGGGTCCGATACAGATATCGAAGCCGAAGAATCTCCAATAGAAATTAGTACCCGAGTGCCTGATGAGGCTCTGGTGAAAGAGAATATAAAAGATGGTTCCTCGATTGAAGTTCCTGATCCTGTTGAAACACCGAAGGATCAAAAAGCTGATAGCGACCAAAGGCAGAGTCTTACAAAAACTCAGAGTACTGTTAAATCCGACCCTGTTCGTGAGAAGCTTGTCGCTACTCCGGAACCTCAAAAGAAAACCACGAAAGCAGCAATTGAAGAAATTGCAAAAACCGATCAAAATAACAGAGAGAGCAGAGTTAAATTGCCTCCTATAGATCCTAATGGCAGCTATACGGTTCAGATCGGCTCGTTTACGGATAAAAAAGCGGCGGAATCGGTTCTTCGCTCTATGAAAAACAAGGGTTACCCTGCTTATATAAGCACTATGACGACTTCTGATGCAAAGAAATGGTATAGGGTAAGAATCGGCACTTTTGAAAGCAATGAGAGAGCTACTGATTACGGAGAGAACCTAAAAATTCTCGAGCCTGAGGTTAAGATAGTGTTTATAACACAAAACAACTGATATGATTATTATGGCTGTCTTTGCAGGTACATTCATATGAAAGCCAAGCTCCTTTTTATCTCGATATTACTAGTTCTCGCAGCGGGGACCGCTCAGGCGGGGAAGCTTGGGATGACCGATAGATTGAGCGGCACATATGTGGTAAGTTTTAGCACTCAGTATGGAGATGTAAAGGTATTACTCCCTGATGATATGGCGGGAGGGGACACGGTATCGGCGTCGGTATTTTCTTACCCCGAGGGAACTAATGAGAGTGTTAAAAGTAAAAATCTTGCTGTATTAAAGAGTTACAACATACATACGGATGTACAGAGCGCATCTGTTCAAGCTGGACGGATTACCATAAATATCCCGAGGAACATGTCGGGCAGCAGCTTGAGAGTCACACTCAGGGACGGGGGCAACAGGGGGTTGAGCTATTCTTCGGCTTTGGTAAAACTGCCGGATTCCTACGCCGATAGACCTGAGACTCCGAGCGCTTTTGATTTTGAAACTCCGCTTATCGGTCAGTCCGGGAGACTGGTCGAGATTAAAGGCCCCTTCGACGGGGACTTCGCTACAACAGAGCTTACGATCCGTGGTAAACCCGCGCATGTAATTTCAGAATCACCCAGGAAGCTCGTTTTTGAAGCCCCGGCCGATTTATCCGGCTCAGCTGAGATTGTGCTTAATGAAAACGGCGTAGTTGTGAAAAGACCTTTTACAAGTCTCCGGGTGGTAAAGATCGGAGAAGAATCATCAAGCACGGTTAGCGGTGTAGTGCCGAAGGGATATTCAGTTGAAGCGCCTGAAGCCATAGCGCCCGCAAAAACCGGGCCCGCTACCCAAATTACAGAAGAAACTGTGAGTACCGCGCTCATCTCTTCTGAGCCGGGAATTATTGAGCAGGAGCTCCCGCTTGACAGCGCCGGGGTTCAAGAGGAGATAGTGCAGGAAGAAATACAGATAGAAACTTATGCTCAGCCGGTTAACGGATCGGATAAAGCTCGAATAGCTCTATTGCTCGATACACAGTTAAACTTACCCTTAAGGGGCGCGGCTACTTTAGTTAAAGCGGAGAAGGTGGACACCGTAGTTCTGAGGGAAGTAGATATAACTGAAAAAACGGGAAGTGATGAGCAATTGAGCGTGAAATCACACGGAGAGGAAATAATAGAGCAAGATATTCTGGTAGTAGAGAAAAAGGATATATCTGCAGTTACGCGCAGTACTAAGATCGACGATTCCTCTTATTCGAGTAAAGAGCTCATCGAGCGCATATATGAATCTACAAGAGAGGATTGGGATAAGTCCCCGCCGGAGGTTTCCGGGCAGCCTGTGACCGGCACAAATGTGTATGGGGAATCTGTTAGGGAAGGGGATGTACCCAAAAGCCCGGCCGATGATACATCTTTCAGCGACCGGGGGAAATACACGGTTCAGGTTGCCTCGTTTAAGGACCCGGGCGCAGCTAAGAGTTTTGCCGACAAACTCGAGCGTAAAGGTTACAGGGTTAGCGTGACTGAGGCCGAAATAGCTGGTACAGGCAGATGGAGCCGTGTTAGAGTAGGGAAGTTCCTAACAAAAGAGCAGGCGAGAGATTACGGGAATAGGCTCAAGAGAGAAGAGCCGGGTATAAAGTCGGTATTTATTACTCAGTTCAATTAGAGCGTCTCTGTATGCACAATTGAT
>QIHJ01000022.1 GCA_003229065.1 Candidatus Dadabacteria bacterium | reverse complement strand
ACGACCCTAAATTTCAAGAAGAGGTTCGGTACTATCTGGCGCAATATGTGGGGAGACCCACGCCTCTGTACTTTGCACAGAGAATGACTGAGGACCTCGGGGGCGCAAAGATTTATTTAAAACGTGAAGACTTGGCGCACACGGGCGCGCACAAAATAAATAACACCATCGGCCAGGGGCTCCTGGCTGCCCGTATGGGTAAAAAGAGGATTATTGCAGAAACCGGGGCGGGTCAGCACGGAGTCGCAACTGCCACGGTAGCGGCGCTGCTCAAGATGGAGTGTGAGATCTTTATGGGGCAGGAAGACACAGTACGGCAAGCGCTAAACGTGCTGCGTATGAAGCTTCTCGGCGCAGAAGTCAGAGAAGTCACACAGGGCACAAAGACTTTAAAAGACGCTATGAACGAGGCTATGAGGGACTGGATTACTAATGTTAGAGATACGTTTTATATAATCGGAAGCGTTGCGGGCCCCCACCCCTATCCGATGATGGTAAGGGATTTTCAGTCCGTAATCGGGAGAGAAGCCAGGGAGCAGATTCTGGAGCAGGAGGACCGCCTGCCGGACCTCCTTGTCGCCTGCGTGGGCGGAGGCTCAAACGCAATGGGGCTTTTTTATCCGTTCCTCGAGGACGAGAGCGTAAAAATGGCGGGCGTGGAAGCAGCGGGGGAAGGGATAGAGACGGGTCACCACTCGGCCAGCATAACAGCAGGCACTATAGGAGTACTGCACGGAACCAAGAGCTACCTCCTTCAGGATGAGCATGGTCAGATCAAGGGCGCGCATTCAATAGCGCCAGGATTAGATTATCCCGGAGTCGGCCCCGAGCACTCGCACTTAAATGATGCGGGTAGGGTTTCGTACGTGAATGTTACAGACGGCGAGGCTCTGGAGGCGTTCTCATATCTCTCTAAAGTCGAGGGGATAATACCGGCCTTAGAATCTTCGCACGCACTTGCATATGCAATGAAAGCCGCCCCCGGGATGCCCGGGGATTCGATACTTATTATCTGTCTCTCCGGAAGAGGGGATAAAGACTTGAATTCTGTGGCTCATATGCTGGAGCAGGGACAAGAACAGCAATAAGACGTTATAGCAGCAGTGGTTGGGGAATCCATATTTAGCTCTAATTTGTCGAACACACATGCGGATTGCCGGGCTTTTGAGTGTCTTGACATTGCTTTAGGAGGTGTTAGAGTTTGGTCGAATCACAGAGAGCTTCAGGGGATGGGCATACTAATTTCTTAACAGCCGAATTTTCTGCAATCACCACCTGCTATAAATAAGTTTCAGGTTTGGTGCTGATGGGGCTTTTCCTAAATCACCCGGTATAAATCACCCATTTAAAATCATGAGCAGAATAGAGAAAAAGTTCAGCGAGCTTAAGGAGATAGGGAGAACCGCATTAGTCACTTATATTACTGCAGGGGATCCCTCAATCGAATTGACTGCGGATATAGCGCTCAAGCTTGAGGAGAGCGGGGCTGATATAATTGAGCTCGGAATACCGTTCTCTGACCCGATGGCGGACGGAACAGTGATCCAGCTTGCTTCTGAAAGAGCCCTTAGAAGCGGCACTACTCTCAATAGTGTGCTGGAATCGGTCAAATCCATAAGGCAACATTCCGACATACCGATTATACTTTTTGGCTACTATAATCCGTTTTTATCTTACGGTCTGGAAAAGTTTTCTTCTGATGCGGCACAAGCCGGAGCAGACGGCGTGCTGGTTGTGGATCTGCCGCCCGAGGAAGCCCCGGAATTTAAAGTTCATATAGACAAAGCAGGGCTAAATATGATATTTCTCTTAGCTCCCACGAGCACTCAAGAGCGTGTAAATCTCATAGCTGAGCACGCAAGCGGTTTTGTGTATTTAGTATCTGTTACGGGGGTCACAGGCGTAAGAACGCATGTGGACGATTCCCTCGACTCGCTCTGCAGCGAGATAAAAAAGACGACTAGTCTCCCGGTAGGGATGGGTTTTGGCATATCCTCTCCGGAGCAGGTAGAGAGCTTGTCGGTTTTTGCAGACGCAGTGATAGTGGGAAGCGCAATTGTGCGAATAATACAACAGCACGGTCAGGACAAAGAATTGCTACTGGAGCGGTTATCTGAATTTGTAGGGTCTTTAAGCGCACCGTGCGGAGGCGCGCCCGGGGGGGCGCTGTCAGAGGCGTAGATAAATGCACAAAGAGCTGCGAAGATACCTGTTTATAGGAGAGTTCGATTCCCTCCTCCTCGGCCTTTTTTCAAAGCGCGGAGAGGTCATATGGGTGAGCTCTCTTGAAGAAGCCCTCAACCAGACCGGCAATTTCACGATGATAATGATCGAGCACAACACTTTCTCCCCTAAAATCTCAAATGAGCTCGGGGTGCATTATCCCCAGACACCGCTTATAGTGAGTAACGGCGCCGACCACGGCGAGCCGCCCGCTTCCGTCAGGTACGTTGCCTTTGATAAAATACTCTCTGAGGAAATCTCTCGAGAGGAAAGATTAGCTCGAACCGAGCTCCGTGTGGAAGAGTTAAGGGCAGTGCACGCCAGTGCCAAGAAAATGCTGATACTCCTTCACGACCACCCGGACCCCGATTCCATAGCAAGCGCGCTTGCTCTCAGAACACTTCTTAAGAGAAACAAACAGACTGCGATAAATTGGCCACTTGGGTGAGAAAATCTCAAGACCCGAAAACGTGGCCATGATTGAGCTCCTGGATATCGACCTGCATGAGCTCACTTACGCTAGGCTAAAGGCCTACGACTCGATAGCGCTCGTTGATGTGCAGCCTACGTTTTTCGGCGATAAGCTGCCCAAAGTGGATACTGTAATAGATCACCATCCGATGGTAGGCTCATACGACGCAAAGTTCAAAGAGATAAGGGCAGAGGAAGGGGCCACCTCCACTATCCTGACTAAGTACCTTAGGTCTTCTCAAATGGTAATTTCAGAGAGACTCGCGACTGCGCTCC
>QIHJ01000196.1 GCA_003229065.1 Candidatus Dadabacteria bacterium | reverse complement strand
CAGTCTTTTTGATGACGAGGTCAGCCCTTCCGCATATGATCGAGCAGGACTACGGAAGGATAGTGAATATCGGCGCCCGCCCCGCCCTTCACGGAGCGGCAAAGATGAGCGCATACGGTGCATCGAAAGCAGGCGTACTTAACCTCACTCAATCGGCTGCGGACGAGATGACGAGTTATAACATAAACGTGAATGCCATTATCCCGGGGACTATGGACACCCCGCATAACAGGAAAGAGATGCCCAAAGCCGACTACTCGAAGTGGGTGAAGCCCCAAGAGATTGCAAAGGTGATTTCCTTCCTCTGCTCAAGTGAGGCCGACTCGATATCCGGCGCGGTAATTCCCGTATTGGGTAAGTCCTGAATTTTTGCGGAAATATTATTAGGTGGTTATTTATTGGCCAGAGTGCGCCATGTCTTGGAATACGAAACCTAAAAGCTTCTCACCGAAGGGAGAGGCGGTCTTGATGTCGTCTCTTGAAATCTCTATGTTGTTTAAGTACTGGAGTCTCAGCACGTCTGAGTCAGAGTATTCGGGTATAATGTATCCGAAGAAAAAGCCAAGCTCCCTCAGAGCTTCCGCCGTATGCGCGGTTCCTTCAAGATTTAACGGAAGGTCGGCGTATATGCAATCCACCCGCTCCACAGAGAGCTTCCTCATATAATATTTAATCTCGCTCAGTGTGCTATTCCCGTATGACTCAACGGTGATTGTGCCCTGGTTGTGGTCCGCTCTCACCTTTACGCTGACTTTGCTCTCCGAGTCCGGATCGAATTTAAAACCCCGGCCTTCGGTAATTATACTGCGCTTAATGTCTACGTTCTTATAAATTTCTGTGAGTGTCTCCTTATAGGCCTCCGGCACATAAACCTTAAGTGGCGTGGATTCCAGCACAGGCAGATACATCAGGGCTACTGACTGGCGCCTTGGTTTTTCGCCCTCTGTAATATTCTGAAATGAGACAGTGCCCGGGCTGTATCCCAAGAGATACCCGATCTCGCTTGCGCCAATATCGAGGTTCCCCTTCTGGCTGTACGGGTGCACAGTGACAGCCTCGCTGTAAATGCCTACAATATCGTTTTCAGCCGATTGCGCCTTCAGAAAATTTTTCATCTTCTGGAAGATTTTCCTGCCCCTGTACCTGGGGTCTACAACTGCTTCTCCCGATTCGCCTACCTTGGCTCCGGGTTTTGAGAATACGAGCGCCAGGTGGCCGATGAGCTCTTTTTCGCTATCGTAAGCGCCGCAGGATACCATCATATCGCCGTGGAGGAGCGCCTCTATCTGTCCTGGATAATACATAAATTCGTTTGCGTATGTGTAGCCGTAGCATTTGTACACGAGACGAACGAGGTCGTTTACGTTCTTATGATCGAACACTTCAATGGTAAACTCCGCATCGGACGCGGCCGGCTCGGCCTTTAAATGCTCGTGGTGCTCACTTATATCCATCTCTTCCCTTATGTCGTTTGAGGGAAGGCTCTTTACTATCTCGGCCCTGTTGCCGCGATTGCCGAGACTACTGAAATTCACCATGTCTGCATAACCCTTGGACATATACAACCTGAAACGCTTGTCCTCACCGTGCTCGAGATTCTCGTAGTCAAACGGAAGCCCCCGGTCTTCAAGTGCGATCACCAGTGTGTGGAGACGCTTTAATACAATGATATCCAGAGGCTGGCATGTGTCTCCCTGAAACCCGTACTTCACTATGTTGCGGAATATATCCATTAGCACTTTCTCAAGGTGACCCGTATCTTTTTTGCCTATACCGTTAGCTTGCGCTATGTCGCTTACCATATCGACAATCACGCGAAGATAGCGGTCCTCGGGCAGGATGCTGAGGCGGGCAATTTCTATTTCGTGCTTGGCGTCGGGGGTTACGATCATAGTCTATTGTGGTTAACGGTTCCTCTTGGGTTTGTATACGTGGGTGCTCTGGCCGTAGAAAACCTCTGCTGATTCCATTATAGTCTCTGATAAGGTGGGATGAGGGTGGATGCTGAGCTCTATGTCTGAAGCAAGGGCCGCCATCTCTATGGCTAGCACGCCCTCGGCAATAAGCTCTCCCGCTCCCGCTCCTACAATACCCATTCCGAGCACTCGCTCGGTCTCAGGGTCGACGATAAGCTTTGTAGCGCCGTCCGAGCGGTCTAGTGTTGTAGCCCTGCCGGAAGCTCCCCAGGGGAATCGGGCTACTTTGAACGGAATATTTCTTTCTTTCGCTTCAGTCTCCGTGAGTCCGCACCAGGCAATCTCAGGGTCGGTGAAAACGACTGCCGGTATAGCGGCGGGCTCGAATGCGCTTTTTTTCCCGGAGAGTATCTCGGCCACTACCCTGCCCTCGTGTGTTGCCTTGTGGGCGAGCATCGGCTCGCCTGCAACGTCACCCACTGCGAAAATAGAAGGCTCAGTAGTCCTCCTCTCCCCGTTTACCTTGATGAACCCGTCTCCGTCAATCTCGACTTTCGTATTCTCAAGCCCTAATCCTTCCGAGTTTGGCTTCCTTCCGACACAAACAAGTACCTTGTGAAAAACGCCTTGGGTCTCACCACCGTCCTTGCCTTCGAACCTGACATTCAGGTCTTTCTCGGTTTCTTCTATTCCAACGACTTTCGTGTCGAGCATAATCTCTTTATAAATACTCTCAGAGCTCTTTTGAAGTACCCGCACCAGGTCGCGGTCCACTCCGGGCATAAGCCCGGAGGTCATCTCGACTACAGATACCTTTGTTCCCAATGAG
>QIHJ01000306.1 GCA_003229065.1 Candidatus Dadabacteria bacterium | reverse complement strand
ACGCCCCGCTTGAGGAAATATCTGAAATACTCGAAATAAACAACGATTTGGGTCAAATTGCAACCGCGATATATGAGTTCAATTAATTGGCCCAAATTCCAAGAACTGATAAATCCATTAAGAATAGAATTGTAACAATCTATTTATATACGTGATGTAACATTTCCAAAGTGGTTAAAGTGATTGCACATTGAGCTACTCAATCGAGCTTATTTTATTTAGAGCTTCGGCTTTGCTGCCGCTAAGCATAGTAGCCCGCAAAGTTGCTTCAGAATTAAGCGTTCCTGCATTACTGACATTCATACCGGTAGGAATGGCTGCGGGGCCACAATACCTTTCGTGGATGAGGAGACACTCACGGGGCTGATATTGGGTAACACGACTGACATTCTGCCGGTCAACCTGCCGGGAAAACATAGCAGAGACTTACCGCTTGATCTAAGTATAGTCGAGTTTTATTAATAGAGTTACTAGAATATGAAATAGGCTTATCTGATAGGCTTTATTGGGGTACTACATCCCGCCGCCTGAATTGTTTGAAGACGGGCTCACGTCCAGTATATTCGCGACAGAAGGGTTGGGTTTTCGGAATTCGCGGTCCTGTGCGTACATATAGATTACGGCCATCGAATCATGATCTTCGTCGGTTGTATTGTTATAGCTGCTTATAAGCTGATATTGATGGCCTTTATATATCGGCAATCCTTCCGGGCTCGAATAATAGTCCACCTCGTCAAGCCCGATCTTGCCCTCTGAGTTTTTGGCATCGCTTTTGAAAACTGTCTTTCCTGTTGTCAGGTCTCTTAACTCCAGTGACTCTGCGAAAGGATGGAGGTGTATTGCGATGTAGTGAATTTTTGTGTCGTACGGTACTTTCAGCATATCTGTTACAAGTGTGCTGTTAACTTCTCGTCCGGGTTTCACTATCCAGTGTGCGGTGTACCTCCTTTCCAAATCGTCCCTGATGATTCTTTCATCTACGCTCTCCCCAAGCAGGCATCCAGCGCCGTGCCGCTCTTCGTCTGCGGATTCCAGATTATAATATCCGTTCTCAGATTCATCCAGTCGTTTTAAGCTATTTGAGAAAATTTTCATTAGCGGTACCATCGGCGTCTGCAGGTCCGAATCCCTTACGTACTTTATCTTTATTTTGTGACGGGTCTTTATATCCGCCTCCTCATAGTTTAAATTCAGCACCTGTGTTGTAAGCGACAGCGCCTCCGGTGACAGTATCGGCATACCGAAGCCCTCCGGGAACTGGACCTCGTACTGTCCTTGAGAAAGAGTGAACATTCTGTCAATCGGAGGGTTCATTTTCGATTGGAATAAATAATTATGAGTCTTTGCGTCAATATTCAGGTTACTGTGGCACATGAACTCCTGAGACATTCGCGTCTCCCCGTCGGGCTCTACCATCTCGGCGCTAAATCCGGTAATCCAAAGAAGCTCGGGCTCCTCACTATCCGATAACTTTAATTCGGTTGTTGTGTAAGGACCCTTCATCGATCTGTACATATCCTTTATCTCATACACATCCGAGAGGAATGTAACTTCCCTCTCTTTACTCTCCTGATCCACATATATTTTTTGTATGCCGGCTTTTGGTACGGTAGCTTCTTCGGTGAAATTACAAGCGGTAAGCGCCGAAGCTCCGATTAGAACAACTAAAACGGTTATTATGGATTTTTTCATCGCTCAGCGGTGCCCTGGCTATCTATTTAAATATAATAACACATAGAATAATTATAATAAGCTTGGGATAATCATAAGGAGCCTCTGATTCAATATCCGTTCATCTTAGATAGAATTAAATTATCCTGACATTTATCTTGAAGCCGGCAGTGATATCATGAGAATATTATCTATCAGGGTAGAAGCGCTTAGTTGAGTTATTCGATTGAATATATTATTTTTGGTGCCTCGGCCTTGCTTCTTGTAAGCATATTTGCGGGCTCCGAGGGGCCGGGCGGCAATCTCTACTATTGCATCTATAACCCGCCTCATCTTGTAAAATTTAACCCCTTAGATACTATAAGAGTCATATTATATATGCCTGTACATTTGTTCTTGGCATAGAGAAGAATCAAAGGAGGAAATGGAAAAATGAGCGGAGCTTCTATAGCACAAGGACTAAGGCAAAATTGGTGGTGGCTACTCGTCATGGGCATTGTTTACGTAATCGCGGGCTTTGTAGCCATAGGACATCCTATAATGGCAAGTTATGCGGTTGAGCTTGTAATCGGCGTAATTCTAATAGTCGGCGGCATTATTTCAATTATCGGCTCCTTCTTCTCAGGTGACTGGAAAAGGCTCCTTTTAATTTTTATAAGCGGCATATTATATCTCGTCGTAGGCTATCTTCTCATTAAGGACCCGATCTCGGGCGTTGTTACCCTCACATTACTACTTGCGGCGTTCTTGCTCGTAGAGGGTATCTTCAAAATCATACACGCCTTTCAGATGAAGCCCACTCCAAATTGGGGGTGGCTACTTGTAAGCGGTATTGCTTCTCTAATTTTGGGCGGGTTGATATATTCCGAGTTCCCGTCTTCAAGCACATATATACTCGGACTTCTTGTCGGCATTTACTTCCTTATAAACGGCTTCTCAATGATTATGTTTTCGTTTGCCGTCAAAGAACCTGCTTAACGTAACCTGAACTCCGGTTTGTCTCACTTCTTTTCTGTCTCCCCTGTGTACTTAGGGACGGAGTTAAAGAGATCAGTGCCGTTTCTTTAACTGGAGTGGAGGAGGAGTTT
>QIHJ01000049.1 GCA_003229065.1 Candidatus Dadabacteria bacterium | reverse complement strand
AATCGATATAAGCTGCTTAGTCCAATTTACTCCATAATATATGTTAACTTGATGTAGCTATGGATACTAGGCCCGAATCTATGTGAGCTGAGAAACATTGAAGGATTATAAATTATCCCTAGTTAGTATATAATCAGCATATGGATACGTACAAAAGCTTTGACAATACGGAGCTTGCGTATACCGACTCGGGCGGGGAGGGGGAAGCCATAATACTCCTCCACGGTTTTACCGGAAACTCGAAGCTCAACTGGGTCGACACGGGCGTCTACCGCGCTCTCAGGATGAGCGGAAGAAGGGTCGTAATGCTCGACGCAAGAGGGCACGGGAACTCTGAAAAGCCCCACAACTCATACTCCTACTGGAACCGCGCAATGGCAAAAGACATAAATTCACTCGGGGAGCACCTGAGGTTGTACGAGTACGACCTGATGGGATATTCCATGGGCGCAAAGACCGCGGTCGAGGCGGAGCTAATGTATGCGGGCATAAGGAGTTTAATCTTAATCGGTTTCTCGATATACGAAGAGGGATGGACGCTCGAGAGTGAGGAAAGGGAGGCCCGGGTAAGGAATATGATAGAGGAGTACCCTGCTGAGCCTGACGCTTTCAGAATAAGGGCTGATGAAACAGGGGGCGACAGAGAGGCTTTCGCCGCGAGGATAGAGGGCTCGATATTCCCCGAGTTCACGTGGGACGATCTTAAGAAGATACATCTGCCGGTACTGATAATAAATGGTGAGAATGACTACAGCGCACAGGAAGCGGCATCATATTTTCCAAGCGCGAAAGGGGTGGCGATAGAGGGCGATCACTTGGGTGTGCTGGGCAGTGAGCGCCTTTCAGAAGAGGCGCTTTTATTCCTTGACCTGTTTGAAGGCGAGGTGTCGTAAGGCAGCATGCATGATGCAGGATTCATGGTCTCACCCTTTCCGGACTCTCTTAAAGCTTCGGCGGACAAGCGCCGAGACAGGCGAGAGGCTAATGGTGAGCGGGTTACTTTGTTGCCGAGATTGAAGGGGATTGCTTCGCAACGCCCGCAATCACGTTCCCCGAAATGGACATCAATTAGTAGCCGCGGCTTTTTCTTCTTCGGGCTGGTCAGCGAGGCTCTTTAAGTAAGTCACGGTCAGGTAACAGTCCTTTCCGTCTCCTCTGAACACAAGCTGTATGTCGGAGCCAGGGTAGTCCCACTGCGATCCATAAATAAGATTACCGTCACATACCGCCTGGCCTTTATTCTCGGGATCGATATCCGCAGAAGGGTTTAGCTGTACTATCTTGTCAATCACGGGAGGGCCCTTGGCTTCCATGATCATTTCTTTTATTTGCTCGTATGTATCTATATACTCGTTTCTGTCGTCGTATACTTTCGGGAAGTAATAGCCCGCGCGGATCAGCTTGTCGTCCTGGAACTTGTAATTCGTCTGTGCCTGCAGGTCGTCTATAAATGTCCGGTATTCGATCGAATTCTCTTTGTTGAATATGGGCTGGCCGGGCTCATTTGCCTTTACCTCATCTTTACTCATTCCCCAACGGGCCTTTCTGAAATCAAACTCGGGCCTCTCCCTATGTTTAGCTTCCTCTTTTTGAACGTCCTGTGCCTGAGTGTTTTCCTCTGCCGGCTCTTCGTTGCCTGAGCATGCGAATATGAAGAGCGAAAGCGTAATTACCGATAAGAATTTTATATAAGTTCTCAATTGTATTGCCTCCCGTGCATTAAAGCCCTATTTGATAGGTCTTATATTGTACCTAACATTTGTGGAAAGCAAGTTGGAATCTTGAAGTACGTTGTTTTTCTTCTTGCCTAACACCCCGCAAAATAGAGCATTCTTACTGTCGATTGACCTGGGCAGCTTTATGACAGGTAAGCGCAAGAAAGTAACGCTGTTTAATGATTAGCTTGGTGCTAGCTGCTTATATTTGATGGTTAAGCCTTTATCTTACAAACCTGATAAAAAACCACCCGGCCTGTAAAGATTTTTCTGAGGCTTAATAAACAAAATAACCACAGACCCGCACCATTATAACGCTACTTCCCATAATCATTGAACAAATCATATATTAAAATAGGAAAATATCGTATACATACCAGTAATATTAATACTTGATAGTTCTGATAATCCATGATAACATATTAAACATGATGGTGATAGGAGTAGGGAAAGGACTTCAGGCAGGTACGTAGTTAATTATAATTCTTTCTCTCGCAAGAAGTATGTTTGGTTTTTAAATGTTTAGTTTAACGCGTCCGGGATACGCATCAATATTAACAGCAATTAATATTATCCCCTTCTCAAGCCTTCCCTTTTCTATTAATCCGGAAATGGGAAGGCTTTTATATTACAAACTAAAATAAACAAGGGTGTAAAAGTTCAGACACATATGAGACAGGGTCCCAAAAGAGATAGAGGGGTAAACTAGCAATAAGGAGGTACCCCTCGATGAGTTTTTTTAGTATAGCCAAAGGATTCCATAAGCTGTCAAGCCACCCTTAATTTTTAATTTTGAACCAGATGCAAATTTATCTTTTGAGTTTGTAGTAGTTTTTCTATTGGCATTCATAAATGGGACATCTTCATTCCATTTAGGTTCTCTATCGAGTGAAGCTACGATTAAACCAATAACACTTAAGCCAAGATAGATTAAGATTGCAATTCCCCACCATTTTTTATAGAAAGGTTTTTTAAACTTGGGTTGAGTAGGGTGTTGCTCACTTTGAGCAGTTGTTTCAGTAATTTTTTTGACATTTTCGTTTTCAGGCTTATTTAACCACTC
>QIHJ01000100.1 GCA_003229065.1 Candidatus Dadabacteria bacterium | reverse complement strand
GTGCTCACAGGTTCCGCCTGGTAGGCCGTGGGCGGGGCGTACCAACCGGGGTAATAGTTATATATTCCTACTGACGGCCCATAGTACCCTCTACGCCCGTAGCCTCGTCTACCGTAAGACCCGCCGCCGACCCCAAACCCTACACCGACCGATACCCTGGGGTAAGATGGGGCGCTGTATCCGTACGAAGGCTCGGAGGTCGAAATCGCAGATGCTACCACTTCAGGCGCCAGGGGGTTGTACTGGGCGCGGTACGGGTCGAACAACACCACGTCTCCGTAATAAATATCAATCGTCTTGCCTGACTGATTATCTATCTCCACATAATAAGGCGTTACGTAATCGGGCAGGTTGCGGGGCGTATAGGGCCAGTAATTGGGTGTAACTTTTACTGTTACGCCGTCTTCACTGCTAAGGGTAGTAGGTATCGGAGCCGGTAGCTGCTCCCCGCCCCCGTAGTATGAGCCCGGGGCGCACCCGGCCAAAATTAGAAATGATATAAATACCCCTGCACTGATTACTATTCTTTTGGAATCTAAGTGCTTCATTTTGATTAGCCCCCCGTGCCCTTCATTTAAATACTGCATATAAGTATAAAGAACGAGGGTGGCGGTTTCTACGAAAACTTTACAGGACTAATTTGTCAATGTTTAAGTTTGAATTTGGACAAAGAGATCATATTTGCTACAATAAACTTCAAATATCAAAAGGAGATTCGCAAAGAAAATGGGTAAATATCCGCCTGGTCTCGACGTCGCTGTAGATTATAAATTTATGGACGCAGTTTTTCAGAGGCGCTCCCGAAGGTTCGGTCTCGGAATGGAGATCGAGAAGGGGCCCCTCGCATACAAGTCCAAGCACGATCATGTAGGGCTCTCTGAGCTTGAGGAAGCAATAATAGTGTGGAACGGGCTTGGCATTAAGAATATAAACCTGTCTGATTTTCCGCCCCACGTGGGGCTCGACCTAGAAATGCAGTTTACGAGTAAAACCATTCCTGCGCTCGGAGACGTTCACAGAACCGAGCTCTTCTACACGAACGACGACGGCACTTATATGATCAAGATGCACGATAAGCGGCCCGATGACTTCAGGGGGCTCGAAGCGCTAAGCCGTGAGGAGCGGGTAGACCGTATACTCGAGCTTTTCAGGGAGTCGAGGATAAAGCTCGAAGACACAAGAGCCGATCTTCCTTCACAGCCCCCGGGGCTTGCGGGGCATAACCTCTGGAACGTCAATAAACCCGGCACTACGGTTTTTATGCCCGTGACCGACCTTTCAGCCTGTATCATAAACCTCTTTTTCTTTTACATGAGGCCGGACCACCGCTTTAACTTTGTGGACGAGCTTCACGGTATGAGGCCCCCCGGAACCTCCGAGTGGCTGAAAAAAGGCTTCCTCGACGAAGGAAAGCGTATGCCGCTCATAGAGGCCGAGCTCCGCTTCGCTAACGGCTACATTGCAGAACAGGCGTTTATGGGCCAGAACATGGCGCTCACTTTACAGACGCTCGGACTGGGAGGGTGGCTGTTCAGCGGGTTCGCCAGCATGTTTATGCTCGGCGGCACGCCTTTTAACAGAGGGCTTGGCTTCAGGTTCATAACTCCTGAGATTACCGGGGATACGGGTAATCCCAACCCTGTGGCAGTGGGTAAGGACGATCTGTTTCATGCTTACTGCCCTCCTTATTACAAAGACATGGGCGAGGCTGTCGAGGCTTTTAACGACGCAAAATGGACAAACTGGGAGTCTCACAAAATGCCTTATAAAAACCCCGAGAGCGTGCTCGAGACAGTCGAGCGTCCGAGTAAGGACGAGATACAGATGGTAAAGGATATCTGCAACTACGTCTACGACACATACGGCAGGTTCCCTGCTTTTTCAGACCCGATGTTCCTAAGATTCATGGTCCAGGCCCACCACCTCGATCTTGACTTTTACGACCAGTTTTATCCCGAAGGGGCCTATACGGAGAATCATAAGAATCATTTCAAGCTGTGGCACCCTGATATACCCGACCCGTTTGAAAAATGAAAATGCGTGTAACCACGAATGGACACAAATGGACACGAATGATAAGGATATTTTTTATAAAGAGCTATCCTATAAAATAATCGGGCTCGCAATGGAAGTTCACAGCGAGCTCGGATTCGGTTACTTAGAGAAAGTCTATGAGAACGCACTAATTTTGTTGCTTAAAAGAGAAGGATTAAACGCAGAGCAGCAAGCATCGATTAAGGTTTATTTCAAAGATGTAGTTGTCGGACAATACTATGCCGATATATTAGTTGAAGATATGGTAGTTCTTGAGCTGAAGGTCGCAAATCAGATTTCGGATGTAGATAAAGCTCAAGCATTAAATTACCTGAAAAGTACTGGATTAAGACTGGCAATAATCTTGAATTTCGGTAAGACAAAACTTGAATACGAAAGACTAGTAAATTGAAAAACTTTCTTTTATTTGTGTTAATTCGAGTTAATTCGTGGTTAATAAATATTGACTAAAATGAAAAGAATATTTGTTAGCGCTGGGTATCCTGGCAACTCAATTGACAGCCTTTCAGACAAATACGATGTTCATGTGTTCGATAAAGGCCGTTTGCCGACTGCTGAGGAGCTTGCCCATCAGGCAGAGGGCTCATCCGCTTTAATCACAACAGTTTCAGACATTATCGATAAAAATGTGATGGATCTCTGATCTCTGCCCGGACCTGAAAATAATATCTAACAGCGGAGTCGGATATGAAAACGTCGATATTCCTTACGCGACGGAAAAGGGAATTTTTGTAACCAACACACCGGGTGTGCTTACCGAAACCACGGCGGATATGGCCTGGGTACTGATTCTGTCCGTGGGAAGGAGAATTGTAGAGGCAGACGCTTATGTCAGGGAAGGGCAGTTCAAGTGCTGGCTTCCGTCGCTTATGCTAGGGATGAACATACACAATAAAACGCTTGGAGTGTTCGGTATGGGTCGTATAGGAACTGCGGTTGCTAGAAGGGCCAGTGGTTTTAATATGACCATCATATACAATAACAGGGGTAGAAACGAGCTTGCTGAAAAAGATACGGGCGCTACGTTTGTAGACTTCCAGACTCTCCTGAAGGAGTCTGACTATATAGTAGTTACCACGCCATTAACCCCGGAAACGAAGGGCCGCTTCGGTCTCCCGGAATTCCATAAGATGAAAAGCGGGGCGATAATCATAAACATAGGGAGGGGGCCGGTCATAAAAGAGGCCGAGCTTGCCGAGGCGCTTAGGGAGGGGCTTATATGGGGCGCCGGTCTCGATGTGTTCGAGAATGAGCCCAAGGTGGACCCGGAATTATTAAAACAAAAGAATGTTGTTCTTGCCCCTCATATGGCGAGCGCGTCATGGGAAACAAGGGAGGAGATGATAGCTATGGCCGTAAGGAGTGTCGAGCTTGCATTAAACGGTGAGGTTCCAGAGCATTTGGTGAATCCTCAGGTGGTGAGCTCTAAATAATAATTGCTCTTAATCTTTATCCTTTTCTTCTTTATCTTTAGTGCTCGCCGAGTCTGTTTGAGATTCCCCCCGTTTTGATCCGAGCAGGAATTTAAACGGCAGCTTGAGTAAATAGAGCATAACCGCGGGGCGGAGGAACATAGACGTGAAGAGCCATATATCAGCCGGCGTTAGGTAAATCTTAGAATCCCATACTCCCATCTGTCCGATCATTACAACGTGATCACCTTCGACTGTGGCATCCTTCACTTTGAATTCAAATTCGCCTGCAGGGCTTACGACTTTCATAACTCCTCCTATTTAAGGGGTGTAGATACGATGTTCTCATTATCTCACAAAGCTCTCTACAATTCCAATCCGGCTTCGTCTGAAGACTATGCCGGCTCAGTGCCCTATACTCTGAGCCGGGTTATCCGAATGACTTCTTCATTACATCTACCGGGGCCGTCTCGCCGGTCCAGATCTCAAAGCTCTCTGCGCCCTGATATAGAAGCATGCTGAGTCCCCCGGACGCCTTGTGGCCTAACTCTCTTGCCTCGT
>QIHJ01000297.1 GCA_003229065.1 Candidatus Dadabacteria bacterium | reverse complement strand
GACAAGCTTTCTTACCGAGTCTGAAAACGGGGTAAGATCGAATATCTGTGAGCCGATATGAGCGTCTATAGCGACTACTTCGATCCCCTCCATTTGATTCGCCTCTTTATAAACTTCAACCGCCCTGGCTACTTCAATACCAAACTTACTTTTTTTAAACCCTGTTGAGATGTACGGATGGGTCTTGGGGTCGATGTCGGGGTTTACTCTTAATGCAATCGGCGCCTTTGTACCTAACTCAATACCAACATCATTGAGCAAGTGAAGCTCTTGTTCTGACTCAACGTTAAAAAATAATATCCCGGCCTCTATTGCTGCCTTCATTTCATCCGCAGTTTTGCCTACCCCGGAGAAAACTACCTTTGACATATCTCCCCCGGCCTTCTTGACTCGCAGGAGCTCACCCACGGAGACTATATCGTACCCTGAGCCTAAATCTGAAAAGGATTTAAGTATCGCAAGGTTTGAGTTTGCCTTTACCGAATAGCATATGAGAGTATCGATCTCTGAGAATGCCTCTTTGTAGCTTATAAAGCTGTCCTTTAATGCCCTGTAGCTGTAGATGTAGCAAGGCGTGCCCACATCCCGCGCTATCTGCGCCACAGCCGCACCTTCTATATATAATTCCCCGTCTTTATAGTTGTAGACGTCTAGCATTCAGTAAATCTCCTTACATAAAGTCTTTAAGAGCGCGATGCGCTCTCTTTAAGGTAGCGGTCGAGAAAATCGAGCCTGTCGTTACCCCAGTACATCTTATCGTCTACAAAGATCGTAGGAGCGCCGAATACCCCGCGCTCTATAGCCGTATTCGTCTCGTCCCTGAGCAGGTCTTTAATCTCCTGCTCGGCAATTCTCGCGAGAAACCATTCGGAATCAATCCCGATAGTGCTTACAGCTTCCCCAAGAACCTCGGGGCGGCTGAGATCAGCCCCTTGAGTAAAGTAGAGTCTGAACATAAGATCATTATATTCTACGAGCTTGTCTTGCTCTGAGGCCGCGAACGCGCCCCGCATAGACCTTACGCTGTTCAGGGGAAAGACCCCGGGGAAATTAAACGGCACTTCGTAGTAATCTGCACACATTATCATATCTCTTTTAAGATAATCGATTTTGTTGTCAATCTGAGCAGCCGGCGTGGAGCCTATCTCGTTAAAGACTCCGCCGAGCAAAAACGGCTTCCACTCAACTGAAGCACCGTTATCACGGCATACTTTCTCGATCCTCTCAGACGCTATATAAGTATACGGACTGCTGAAGTCATAGTAGAACTCGACTGTCTTTGACATTTACTCTCTCTCCCCGGACTAAAAGTTAACTAGGGATTATAAGAAATCTGGGAGTTAATATCAAGCCTGAGCGCTTATATCTCATTTTAAATACATAATAATTGACCGGCATCTTATAATTGACCAGTACCTTGGCTGTGCTAAACTCAGAATACATCTTATCGGGAGTAATTAATTATGGCGAGCGAGTACAGCTTTGAGGGCCTCAGGGTTACAGCATTTGAGAGCCGGAGGGCCAGGGAAATAGATAAGCTAATACGTTATCACGGCGGAGTGCCGAGCGTGGCGCCCTCAATGCGTGAAGTACCGCTGCGTGAAGCCGGAGAAGCGATTTCGTTTGCAAAGAATTTATTCAAGGGCGGGTACGATCTTGTAATCCTTATGACAGGAGTCGGAACAAGGGCAATCAAAGACACAGTATCTGCAAAATATCCCCTTGATGATTTCGTGAAAGCTCTTAAAAAAGTAACGCTGCTAGCACGAGGACCGAAGCCTGTGGCGGCACTTAAGGAGCTTGGCCTGAAGCCCGATATTATTGTACCAGAGCCCAATACCTGGCGGGACATACTGACAACGCTCGACGGGAGCTTCGACCTCGAAGGCAAGCGAGTCGCCGTTCAGGAGTACGGAATCTCAAATACAGAGTTTATTGACGCTCTTACGGAACGGGGAGCGGACGTAACACCTCTGTCAATATACAAATGGGCGCTGCCCGAAAACCTCGAGCCGCTAAAGGATGCCATACGCTCCATATCGGATAACAAAGAGGACGTATCGCTTTTCACGAGCTCTCAACAGATATATCACCTGTTTCAGATAGCCAAAGCCGAGGGGCTTGAGGATAAATTGAGGGAAGGGTTTAAGCGGGTGGTGATCGGCTCCATAGGACCGACTACTACGGAGACGCTGGGCAGATTCGGACTGAGCGCAGACTATGAGCCCGACAGCCCCAAAATGGGGAACCTGGTACGAGAGACGGCAAGGAGCGGGAGAGACCTTCTCAGAAAAAAGAAGACGGCATTTGAAAACGGGGTCAACACAAATTGCTGGCACAAGGTGGATATGGTGTGGGATACAACTCCTAAGAAAAGTAGAGAAGTGTTAACCCGTGACTCCGTGTTCATGAAAGCATGCAGGGGGGAGAAGACCGACTACACGCCTGTATGGCTCATGAGACAGGCGGGGAGGTTTATGCGTGAGTACAGGGAGCTAAGGGCAAAAGTTTCGTTCCTTGATCTGTGTAAGACTCCCGATCTTGCGGCGGAAGTGACGCTCGGCGCGGTAGACCGCCTGGGGGTTGACGCCGCCATAATATTCTCTGATATTCTCCTTATACTTCAGTCTTTCGGCATTGGGCTCGAGTTCTCAAAAGGTGAAGGGCCCAGGATAAGACGACCTGTGAGGTCCGGAAAAGCAGTCTCACGGCTTGAGGATTTTGACCCCAGGTCATTAGATTTTGTATACGACGCTCTAAAGATCACGCGAAGGGCGCTTGACC
>QIHJ01000243.1 GCA_003229065.1 Candidatus Dadabacteria bacterium | reverse complement strand
GGTCCTATAACCATTCCGTTATCCAGGTCAACACCAAGACCGGTGACGGCTGTAATCTGAGCCTCCGTTACGAACGTGCTAAGCACTCCAGCCGGTGTAGCCTTTATTATAGAATCGGACGTGTCTTCAGAAAAATATACGTCTCCGTTATCCGCAATAGCAATACCCGTGTCCTCCATGTCACAAAACGTCTCCCCGGTCAGAGCCAGAATGGTTGTAAAAGAGACGAACTCCGAGAATGTACCGTCCGGCATTACTTTCAGAATAGAACATTGAGAAGGGTCATTGTTTGTGGACGATAAATCAACCTGCACAAACAGATCACCCGGTGCAGCATTGGCGCTTACGGAAAAAATCACTGCCAAGAGTAAAACCGTTAAACCGCTTATGAACTTTTTCATAACTCTCCTCCAATAAGGAAATTTGATTAAACCATAATTTCTTACATTATATCTAATTTAGCATTATGTAGTCAAGCTCTGTACCGCTCCCCTTTTGTCAATCTCGGTTAGGGGGGATTTATCGTCATTGCAAGCGTAGCAGCCTGCCGCGGCGTAGTCTCTGACGAAGCCTGGTAGCCTTGTGCGAAGACGGGCGGCAATCTCTTTCAATCTCGGCAACGTATAACCCTTTCACCCTGAGCCCTGTCGAAGGGTGACTTTATATCCTTCCTTTTTCAAAGGAGGGTTTGGGAGGATTATTTGTCATTCTGAGCAAAGCGAAGAACCTCTCTTTTTTATCCTGCATCCTCAATCCTGTATCATGCACCTTGCATCAATTAGTACTTAACCTCTTTAAGGTAAAGCCCATGGGGAGGCGCCGCTAATACGAATTTGTTTTTATTCGCCGAATTCAATATATCGGAAAATTCCCCGGGACCGAGCTTCTTCTTTCCTACCTGTACCAGAGTCCCTACGATTAATCTTACCATCCGCTTCAGAAATCCATCGGCCTCTATCGTAAATTCGAGAATATCATCACCACTATTTTTGAATTCCGCCAAGATCACCGTCCTTACTTTGCTCTTCACCTCCGCGCCTGCCTGAGCGAAAGCGCTGAAGTCGTGCTCGCCCACAAGCCCGCATGCGGCCTCACTCATAGCGTCCAGTGAGAGCCTGTAAGGTACTTGCCACACCCTGTTTCTCAAAAGGGCCGATCCGTAGCTCCGGTTAAGCACCCTATATAGATACACCTTACTTTGTGAGGAGAACTGCGCATGGAATTTGGGCAGCGCATCCCGCGATTCCAGTATTACTATGTCCTTTGGAAGTATAGAGTTAAGACCTTTTTGAAATTCTTCAGCGCTAACTCTGCTCTCTGTATTAAAGTTAGCTACCTGCCCGAGCGCGTGCACTCCCGAGTCGGTCCTACCCGAACCGTAAAGCGTGACCTTCTCTCCTGTAATTTCACCAAGAGAGTTTTCGATCGTCTCTTGAATTGTCGGGCCCTGGGGCTGGCGCTGCCAACCGACATACTCAGACCCGTCGTACTCTATAACGAGCTTTATATTTCTCATCCGCTATATCCCGCCCCTATCGAACTTTATTCGTGGATCGAGAAGCACATAGCACAAGTCCACCAGCAGGTTGGCCAATACCAGAACTATCGTGTACACAATGGTGATTCCCATCACGAGCGGATAGTCCCTGTTTGAGACCGCGAGCACAAAAAATCTCCCTATGCCCGGTATAGCGAATATATGCTCTACCACAAATGAGCCCGTAACCAGAAAAGCAGTAATCGGGCCCAGTACGGTTACCACGGGAATGAGCGCGTTTCTCAGTATATGTTTTGTCGTAACGGCAAATTCGCTCAACCCCTTGGCTCGGGCGGTTCTGATATAGAGCGCCCCTCCTGTCTCGAGCATACTTGCCCTAATCAGGCGGGCCAGATATGCAGCAGGCCCCGCGGCTAGCGTAAGCGCGGGAAGCACTATATGGCTCGGTCCGCCCCAGAGCGCAGCCGGAAGGAGCCGTAGCTTTACTGCGAATACGTATATCAGCACGGCACCCACCACAAAGCTCGGCACCGAAACGAGGGCTGTTGAAACTGATACAGACACGAAGTCCAGAAAACCGCTTGGCTTTGTTGCCGATAAGATTCCGAACACGCTCCCTATGGCTATGGAAACAAAAAGCGCTATAATCCCGAGCTCAGCCGAGACCGGCAGTGTCTCCTTTATTATATCGTTAACCGACCTATCTATATATTTGTAAGAAGGACCAAAGTCCCCTCCTACCAGACCCCTTACGTATAACAGGTACTGCTTCCATACGGGCTCGTTCAGATTATACTTCGCTTCTATATTCTTTTGGATCTCGGGGGGTAGTTTCTTTTCCGTATCAAAAGGGCCTCCGGGAAGCGCCCTCAGCAGAAAAAAAGTAATTGTGATTACTGCAATTATGACGAATATTCCGGTAAATAAGCGGCTCAGTATGAATTTTAATATCAAGCCCGAAACCCCTGATCAGCCCTCATTTCTAACGACAAAGCTCTGTTTTGAGAGCAGTCCCTTCCTATCTTTGGCAATAATCGTGATCAGGTTTACTTCCTCATCCAGCTTAAGCTCCAGTGATACCGGCACTGTTGTTTGTGATGAGGGCAGGAGCGCTACCTTATCGTCTCCCACGAACACAGTTATGAGCTCTATTCCATCGTTATCGTTTACGTTCCCGCTCAGGGTTACAGTCCCCGTATTTGTATATAGCGGAGGGTCGCTGATACTTATTATCGGCGGGGTCTCAAAAGTTTCTATATATGAGGGCTTTATCTCCACATTATCGTTAGAGTTCTC
>QIHJ01000068.1 GCA_003229065.1 Candidatus Dadabacteria bacterium | reverse complement strand
AACGAAACCGCTTCTCTGGGGTCGTAACCCGCCTTGGCCATGTATATAAGCCCGATCCTGTCGGCCTCGGACTCCTGACCCCTGTTAAAAGGCAGCAGTACTCCGACATTGGCGCCGAGGCCGTATGCCTGCATTACCGCTTCTGTAACTAACGGGTCGCCCCCGCCAATCGCCGCGCTGAGTCCAATGGCTCCAAGCTGGGCCAGCATACCCGTGGATACCCTTTCGCCCCCGTGGCGCGCCGCTACGTGGGCCACTTCATGTGCCATGATAGTCGCAAGTCCCGCTTCGGTTTTGGCTACCGGTAATATACCGGTATACACCCCTACCTTACCCCCCGGAAGGGCGAACGCATTTATCTGCTCATCGTCCTCGATTACTTTGAAATCCCATTCATAGTCCGGCGTGTCTGCAACCCGGGCTATTCTGTTGCCCACTCTCTGCACCGCGGCGTTGTAACTTTGGTTATCGGATATAGCGGCACCCTTGAGCACCTCTTTAAACGCAGTGAGCCCCATTTCGTTCTCTTGGGAAGGAGTAAGTAATATCAGCTGTGATCTGCCTGTGATCGGAGCCGTATAGCAAGAAGTAACGAGAGGGCCTGTGATTGCCAAAAGAAGGAGCAGTACGAGAGGTTTAAAACTTAGCTGAGTAATTAGTTTGGCTGCTCTTCTTATCATGAATCACCCGTTGTTATTAGTCTCCATGGAATAATATAATGTATAAACAGGGAATCTAAAAGCGGAATTTTATAGGCACACGAGCCTTTATCCCCCGTAAGAAGTAAATCCCTATCCGGGAGATAAAAGCTCGCCTGCTGAAGTTTTTAAATTTAGCCTACTTTGTAAGGTTGGCTTCTTTCATTCTTCTGATACCTTCGTCTATGTTCTCATCGGAGCAAGCGTAGGTGATTCTGACATAGCCTTCGCCCTGACTGCCGAAAGCGGTTCCGGCTACTACAGCCACACCGGCGTTTTCAACGAGCTGGTCGGTGTATTCCTGAGACGTCAAACCGGTACCCGTAATATCGGCGAAAGCATAAAACGCGCCGTCCGGGCTGTCGCACGTAACACCAGGCACTGTGTTGAGTCCCGCGACCATTCTGTCTCTTTTTTGCTTCAAGAGCGCAGTCTTTTGTACGGTCCAGTCCTGAGGCCCGGAAATCGCAGCATATGCCGCTTTCTGAATGAAAGCCGCAACGTTTGTGATTGAGTCCTGAAGGAATATGGACAGCTTGTCAATCACAGGCCTGGGCGCTACAGCGTAGCCGATTCTCCATCCCGTCATCGCATAGGTCTTGGAGAATGTATCGATAATGATGGTCCTATCTACCATATCCGGTATAGCCGATATTGATTTATGCGGCTTATCGAATGTCACGTGAGAAAATATCTCATCGGATATAACCATCATGTTCGGGTACTTATAGCAAAGCTCCGCTATTTCCTCAGGGTTTTCCACCAAGTGGCCGTTTGGCCTCTGGGGAGTATTTATGATGAGGAGCTTTGTTTTAGGCGTGATTAAGCTTTCGAGTTTCTCCATATCAAACTGCCAATCCGGCTTTGTAAGGGGCGTATGCTTTATTTCAGCTCTTACGTATTTTGCCCATACCTCATCGGGCGGATAACCGGGATTAGGGAAAATCACTTCGTCCCCTTGCTCCAGGAAAGTCAGAAGAGTCATGGTTAAAGCGTGTTTAGCCCCGGCTGTAACAATTACTTCCTCGGCTACCGTAGGCCTCCCACGTCCCGTCATCTCCTGAGCCAGCGCCTCTCTGAGCTCGGGAAGTCCCGGTCCCGGGTCGTATCTGACATAACCGTCTCTGAGCGCTTGCTCCGTAGCCTTGAGAACGTGATCTGGAGTGTCAAAATCAGGACCTTGATAGTCTCCCTTTTCAAAATGAATTATCTTCTGCCCGGTCTTCTTCTCTAAATCCCGGGCTACCCGCATGCTTGCCCATTGCTTCGGGGGAACAAAATGGCTGATCTTTGAGCTAAAAGGATAAGAAAGTGCCATTTGAAATACCTCCTTGGAATAAATGTTTGTTAATTTTTACTGATAACTCTTGCCGGTTTGGTATGCACAATCCCAGGGACCAATATCCCTTTTGAAATCATCGCATATACCTCCTCGGCTATTTCACCCGCGTTTTTGTCCGTTTGATAGAAAAACATCACCGAGCGTACAAGCCCGAAAATTATCAGGGCCGTAAGCTTAGTGTTTGCAGGGCGAAATGACCCTTCTTTAATACCTTTTTCTATAATTTTTTGATAAAGCTTTATTCTCCTGAGACGCCAGTGCTCCGTGAATTCGAAATGCTCCCGGATCAGGTGCGTCTCGTCTCTGCTCAGAATTCTAAGCACGTCCATATGCTGAAGGTAGAATTGGAATATCAGTCTCAGTATTTTCTTGAGTTTATCAGGAGCTCTGTCGTTTTTGGTTATTTCTTTTTCGAGTATCGCCTCTATTTCCTCATAGGTATATTCGAGAATTTCAAGATAGAGTTTTTCTTTGGAATCGAAGTAGAGATATATGGTTCCCTTGGCTACACCTACATACCCGGCTATCTGATCCATGGTGACGTCGTGATAGCTCTTTTGTGAAAAAAGATTGGCAGCCGCATCTATAATTTCTTCTTTGCGCCCTTTTTTCTTGTGGCGTATAGTATCTTTCACAACGCGTTTATTCATAAATTGCTTTGGTTTAGCCATTTTTTAACCCATCACGGTATCATTAAACTGACTAGTCAGTCAGTTCATAATATTATATCTGAAAATTTTTGTCAAGGGGTTTTTTTAATAATATAAAAATTATCTCGAGA
>QIHJ01000194.1 GCA_003229065.1 Candidatus Dadabacteria bacterium | reverse complement strand
GTGCCTTCTGCTTTGTCTTCCAGCAGGATTCCCTTGTCGCTGAGCTCGTCCCTGATTTCATCAGCTCGCGGCCAGTTTTTCTCAGTACGTGCAGAATTTCTCTCTTTGATCAGCTCCTCAATCTCTTCTTCTGTGATATCGGTTCCGGATTTTGCAAGCTTATGGTCTTTTAAGTATTCATCGGGCTCGTACTCTAAAACTCCCAGAGCGTCTCCGAAGATTTCTATTTCCCGGAGCGCATCCTCGAGTACCGGTGTACTGCCTGCTGAATCGAGCGAGCGGTTTACGGCTCTTGTGAGCTCAAATAAAGCGCCTACGGCGCCTGCGGTGTTGAAATCGTCGCACATGTTCGTAACCCATCTCTCTTTAAACGCGCCCACTGCCGCTGCCAGGTCGCTATCATTACCGCTGCCTCCGCTGCCCAGGTCCTTGGCGCGCTTGATGGTGATGTAGAGCCTTTCGAGAGCGGCTTCCGACTCGTCCATAATAGTGTCTGAAAAATCAGCAGGGTTTAGGTACTGGTGCGATAGGAAAAAGAGCCTGATCGCTTCTTTACTCCACATGGATACTGCGTCTTTAACATTTAATATGTTCCCAATAGATTTTGACATCTTCTCGCGGTTTATCTGTATGAGTCCGTTGTGAATCCAGTACTTTGCGAACTGATGCCCGGTTACGCACTCGGATTGGGCGATCTCGTTTTCGTGGTGAGGAAAAATGAGGTCCTTGCCGCCGCCGTGTATGTCGAAGCTCTCGCCCAGGTACTTCATGCTCATGGTGGAGCACTCTATGTGCCAGCCGGGGCGCCCTTTGCCCCAGGGGCTGTCCCACGAGGGCTCTTTGGGCTTTGCGCCTTTCCAGAGGGCAAAGTCCAGCGGGTCTTCCTTTTTCTCGTTAATGTCAATTCTGATGCCGGCGAGCATGTCGTCCGGATCCCTTCTGGAGAGCTTGCCGTATCCGTTGAATTTTTTTACTGAGAAAAATACGTCCCCGTCCGACTGATAGCCGTGGCCGCTGTCTATTATCCTCTCTATCAGGTCAATGATCTCAGGGATGTGCTCCGTTACCTTGGGCTCTACTGTCGGCGTCCTGACCCCGATCGAGGCCATATCGTCCTTATATTCCTTTATGTATTTCTCTGAAATCTCCCCTGCAGGGACGCCTGTCTCGATGGATTTATTTATAATTTTGTCGTCTATATCTGTAAAATTTCTTACATACGTGACATCGTATCTCAGATGCGAAAGAAACCTTTCTATCACATCGAATGTGACGGCCGCGCGCGCGTGCCCGAGGTGGGCGGAGCTGTATACCGTTGGTCCGCATACGTACATCTTTATCTTGTTCTGCGAATAGGGGGCGAGCTCTTCTTTCTTTTGAGTCAGAGTGTTATAAAGCGTTATCTTTTTCATTCGTGGGTATAGTGCTCTCTCTAGATTTCGGTTGCCGGGTGCCTAATAAGGGTGCATTATACAGGCTAAATTAGGTCCTCTCCCCCATCCACTTTGATTACGTTTCCGGTGAGCCAATATGTGCCGGCTACACTTAGCGCTGCAATAGCGCGGGCTACGTCCTCGGTCGTTGTGAGTCTGTTGGCCGGGTTTACGGCGAGCGCGTTTTTTATAATATCTTCGTTTCCGGGGATCTTGCTGAGCGCAGGTGTCATTGTGACTCCGGCTTGAATGGCGTTTGAGGTGATGTTGTGAGGCGCAAGCTCTACCGCCAACTGGCGTACGTGAGATTCGATTGCGGCTTTTGATGCCGACACGGGACCGTAAGTAGGCCACACTCTATGCCCGCCCGCGCTTGTCATAGCATAGATTCTGCCCCCCGCTTTCATAAGCTCGCGCGCCACTAGCTCCTGAGCCCAGTAGACCATGCTGTGAGCCATAACGTCCAGAGTCATATCCATGTTCTTGATAGATACCCTTTCTTTTTCGTTTTCCGCTATATAGGGCTTTAGCGTCCCGAAGGCGAGTGAATGGACCATGACCTTTACGCTCCCCGGGTTTTTGTGCTCGTCCAGTATCTGCTCCATCTCATCCAGCGTCTCTGAGCGTTTATCGGGGTCTGAAGCGTTTATGTTGAAGAAATCTGCCTCACGGCCCAATTCCTTTATATTCCTCTTTATCTCCTCGACCTTGGGCATGGTGCCCTTTCTGTCCAGGTGAACGCCGAATATGTTCATCCCGCGCCCTGCAAGCTCAAGCGCTATCGCTTCTCCAAAGCCGCTCGACGCGCCTAATATTAATGCCCAGCTATTCTCGAAACCTGTTTCAGTGCTCAATATTTCTCTCCTGTTGCATATTTATTGCAGTAAACAGTTATTAGGCAAGTAATTGCCAATATCTACAGACAACACAATACCCACGAACGAAAATATACCCACGTGCGAGAAAAAGATTCTACGCAGATTAGACCGAAATGCAAGGTAACAAGACGCAGGATGCATGATGCAAGATTCAGGATGAAAGGATTAATTAACCACCAACGAGCACGAATTTTAAATGAGGGTGGATATTAATTTAAATTAATAGAAGGTTGCTGCCCAGCTTCGTCAGAAGACTTCGCCCTGGCTTGCGCCGTGGCAAGCAGTCTCTCCGCTCCTTCGCAATGACGGTTAATCCTCCGAGCACTTTAGGACAATAGGACACCACTCCCGGGGTATAGGGCTGTCCCGTCTGTCCCATTGTCCCAAACCTGCGCTATGACAGCATAAGGATGTGGATTCCCGCCTTCGCGGGAATGACAAGGACCTGCTTGGGTGCTGAGATTGCAGGGGATTGCCGCCCGTCTTCGCTAAAGCTATCAGGCTACGTCTGTG
>QIHJ01000216.1 GCA_003229065.1 Candidatus Dadabacteria bacterium | reverse complement strand
CTTAAAGACAGCATGGTGTACGGTACTGCAGGATTTACTGCAGCGCTTAGTGTTATGGGACTCGAGAAAAACGGGGTTACGCCCGCCTCGGGAGAAATACTTGTAACCGGTGCTACAGGGGGTGTAGGGAGTGTAGCCGTTGGGATACTATCACAAACCGGATACGAAGTCGTGGCGGCAACCGGGAAGAAGGATCAGACTCAGTTTTTAAGTGATCTCGGGGCAAAAGAGGTGATTGGAAGAGATGAAGTGATTGATGAGTCCGGGCGAGCATTGCTTAAAGGGAGATGGGCCGGAGTTGTGGATACGGTCGGAGGTGACATTCTGGCTACGGCGATTAAATCCACCAGGCAGGAAGGGACGGTTACATGCTGCGGAAACGTTGCCTCGGGGGACTTGCCTCTGAATGTTTATCCTTTTATACTGCGCGCCGTTACCCTAATAGGCATAGACTCTTCCAACTGTCCCATGAAAAGACGAATGGAAGCCTGGGGCAGGCTGTCCAGCGACTGGAAGCTCGATAATTTAGATAGTATAGGCAGGGAAGTAACGCTCGAAGAGCTTGATAAAGAGATACCCCTCATACTGGAAGGCAAACAGGTCGGTAGAGTTGTGATAAATCTCACATAAAATCTTGAACTTATACATTGAGAATCAAGTTCTAAAAGCTATCCAAAATTTTATCTGATCCGTATAAAATTTATTCCTAATTTTATGCGCTTTAATAAAGTTAAACCAGCTCTCCGGGCTTATCCCGCCTATTTTGTAATTCTAATTGCTTATACTGTATAATGTTTTTCATACACAATTAGTTGGGAGGTATGGAGATATGAGAAATCTATGTAAATCCCCCTTCAACGGGGTTTTTATACCGTTATTGATATTATTGCTTTCTTTCCCTCAGCTGGCTTTTGCCCAGGAGGGGCTTGACTCAGGCGACACTACGTGGATATTGATCTCGACAGCTCTTGTGCTATTTATGATGATACCCGGGCTGGCCATGTTTTATGCGGGTCTCGTATCCAGAAAGAATGTCCTTTCGGTCTATATGCAGTGTTTTGCAATAACGGCTGTCGTCACCGTTATCTGGACCGTGGTAGGTTACAGCCTCGTGTTCGATACTACGGGAATGGTATACGGCGAGAGAAACTTTCAGGCGTTCGTGGGAGGGTTATCAAAGGTATTTTTAAACGGAGTTACGACTGAATCGTTGTCGGGCTCAGTTCCCGAGCTTTCATTTTTTGCATTTCAGCTGACATTTGCGATTATTACCCCGGGCCTCATAGTCGGAGCGTTCGCCGAGAGGATGAAATTCTCGGCTATGCTCTTGTTCTCCTCTATTTGGGTCATACTTGTTTATTTCCCAGTCGCCCACATGGTCTGGGGCGGAGAAGGAGCGTTTCTCGGAGATATGGGAGTAATAGATTTTGCAGGCGGGATAGTAGTTCATATAACAGCGGGTGTAGCCGCGCTTATCGCGGCTTTAATGATCGGAAAGAGGAGGGGTTATCCGACGCCGACTCCGCCTCACAATTTGACGATGACTCTCACGGGTACCGCCATGCTCTGGGTGGGATGGTTCGGTTTTAACGGCGGAAGCGCCCTTGCTGCGAACGGACAGGCCGCTATGGCTGTGGTTGTAACTCAGATATCACCGTGCGTGGCTGCTCTTACGTGGATCGCTATTGAATGGATTAAGGTCGGGAAGCCAAGCGCGCTTGGCTTCGCTACGGGCGCAATTGCAGGACTAGCGGCTATTACGCCTGCCTCGGGCTCGGTCGGGCCTCTGGGTGCGATCGTCATAGGTATTGTGGCTAGTATTCTTGCTTACGTGGCTGCAACTTGGATCAAGTACCGGGCGGGTTATGACGATGCGCTCGACGTTGTGGGCGTCCACGGCGTGGGCGGGCTCGTGGGTATTATACTCGTGGCTTTCTTCGCATCCACGGCATTGGGTGGTGCGGTTGAAGACCTCGTTATATCCAAGCAGCTAGCAGTTCAGGCTTTTGCTGCCGTATTCGTAATAGCTTACTGCGCAATAATCTCTTTTGTAATCCTGAAGTTCATAGAGGTTAGCATCGGGCTCAAGGTAAGCGACGAAGAGGAGATACAGGGTATTGATATTACAGAGCACGGTGAAGCGGGATACGACCTGTAATTATTCTCTGAAATTGAATATATCCGATATAAAGCCGGACTGCTCAAGCAGTCCGGCTTTACTTTACCTATGCTCTTGTCGGCTCATGCTCTCTTATCGCTAAACTACTCGAAATAATAAAGGCTCTATAATACTAGGCTTTGATATCACTATTTCCGGTCTTGATTAAAACAAAAGCTACTGTTTGATTTTATCAAAAACTAATACTTGATTTTATCAAAAACCAATACTTGGGGCTTGAAGCTTGAAAAATCTCTCTGCCGACTTAAGATTCTTTATGATGATAAACATCACGCCCGAAATTTCATTGGACGAAAACGAGCTCCGTTTTGAATTTGTGCGCTCTTCTGGGCCGGGCGGACAAAATGTTAACAAGGTTTCAACCGCGGCTCAGCTCAGGTTCGATGTGCGGGGTTCTCCCAACCTTAAACACGATGTAAGGGAGCGTCTAATAAAGCTGGCCGGACGAAAGATGACCCGGGATGGAGTTCTCATCATTCATGCAAACACATGCCGGAGTCAGGAAAAAAACCGGGAGGATGCTGTCAGGAGACTGTCTCATTTAATAAAAGAAGCTTCCCGCGTACCTAGACACAGGAAAAAAACCAAACCCACACTTGCATCAAAAACGAAGAGAATTGAATCTAAAAGAAAAAGAAGTAAAGTCAAAGAGATGCG
>QIHJ01000215.1 GCA_003229065.1 Candidatus Dadabacteria bacterium | reverse complement strand
AATGCTTTTTTAGATTGCTGAAATACTTTCTTTCCAGCCTGTGTGGCTACAGTGTTCATTATCTCCATTCTCCTTAAGGAAAAGATATTTGGAGTATTTTACTATAATTTGAAAGAGATTCATAGTACTTATAACCACTCTTTGGTTAAGCCGCGTTTTACTAGCTTAATTCAAGTTGGTCATTAATGGGGAGCAGTATAAGGATCTAATATTTGTATAAACCCTACGCCTTGGGTTATAGGTTTAGCACGCCTAATTGCGTTGAGTGAAAAACCATATCTAAAATCAGAGCAGCCATGATTACGAGCATGTAGATTATAGATACCCCAAACGCCCTTCCGTAGCCTTTATTATTAAGCGTGCTCCAGATAATTACGTAGTCGAAATAGACCCCTGAGATTACGGCGAATATGGCAAAGAATATTGTGGTGTAACCAAGTAGCCAAAGCGAGAGAGAAAGCGGGAGTAAAGATATCGAATATAGAAGAATCATGACGTTCGTAAATTTCGTCCCGAGCACGGCGGGCATTACGGGCACCCCGGCCTTTTTGTAGTCGAGCTTATATTTCTGAGCGAGCGCCCAGAAATGAGGCGGCTGCCAGAGCATCATGAAGGCAAACAGTATGTACCCGCCGGCGCCTATAGCAGGGTTTACGGCAGAGTAACCTATTAGTACCGGGAGTGCTCCCGGAAGCCCGCCCAGGATGGTACCGTAGGGGGAGCTTCGCTTTAAGTAGAGAGTATATAGTAGAGTGTAGCTAAGTAAGGCGGCTATGGTTAATAGTGCGTTTACGACGTTTAAGTAATAAAACGAAATAAAGAGGGCGATGATAATAAATACAGACGCTATGGCAACCGCGGTCTTCACCCCGACGGTCTCAAGGGCGTCTACCCGTTTGCTGAGCCTGTTCATCAGGACGTCGATCTGCTTATCGAGGACGTTATTCAGGATTGCGGAGCCGGCGGCGCTGAGTAGAAGAGATACGAGAGCAAGAACTAGAAGCGCTAATGACGGGATACCTCGGTTTGCCAGCACAATTCCGGCGAATCCTGTAAAGGCGACGCTCAAAATAATCCCCGGCTTTGAAAGCAGAATAGTCGAAACCACTATCTTTGCGGGAGCGCTTTGAGCTTGTTCCATTGTATTCATTTCACCCGGACCGAATGCCTGAATTTAAGATTATACACTACTTTCCCGCATACCCTGAAACCAGGCGTAGAACACCGCGGTTAATATAAAAAGCGCAACCAGGAGATGAAGCGCCGTGATAGCAAAATGGAGTTTTGAGCTTACTACGAGGACGCCAAGGAGTATCTGAATAATAATCAGACCAAGTATGACGAATATCCAGTTACGGTATTTTTGAAGCCCTTTTTGGGAGTAAGAAAACAGTAGTAGAAGAAGCACCATTGCGGTTATGAGATAGGCTAAAGCCCTGTGAGCGAAATGGTTCAGTATAATCCCTGAAAGCTCGGGCGGTATCCAATAACCAAGACAAGTGGGGAAATCGGGACAGGCAAGACCTGCGTCCGAGTGCCTGACATAGGCGCCGAGAACTGTCTGGAAAGTAACGAGCACTGAAAGGAGAAAAAACACGCCCTTGTAACCATCTATGCTGAAGAGAGTTTTTTGCTCGACCCCGTCAAAGTACACCATGTAGAGTACCAGTAAGAATATGACCATCGCGTTTGCAAAATGGAATGTCGTAAGATTAACAGGAAGCTCAAGCAGCACCACTATGCCTCCGAGAATGATTTGAAAAATGAGAAGAAGCACAGCTATTACGGGCAGAGCTTTGGCTGCTCCGACATAACTCCTGACGCGCTGGTATGCGAGGATTATGATAAAGACAGACGTCACGCCGCCGATTACACGGTGCATGAATTCCATATAGATGTCCCATCTGAAGGGTGGGAGCACCTTACCGTGGCAAAGCGGCCAGTCGGGACATGCGAGCCCGGCTTGTAAGCCCGAGACCAGGTTCCCCCAAATTAAGAGTAAAAACAGAAGAGAAAGAGCGATCTTACCAATCATATAATTTTATACCACTCAAACAGGAACGACTCTGGTAAAGGTATCAAGTATAGTCATTCCTATAAGTAAGAATAATAGACCCAAGGGAAATAGAGCAAAAGCCCAGGTGATACCGTCCTCAAACTTCAGGTGCATAAAGTAGAGCGCAACCACAGCAGCCTTAACCGAGGCAACACTCATCGCAATGACAATATTGAATATGCCCACGTCCACATAAGATACAAATACGGTAACAGCCGTGAGTATCATTAGCAGAATCCATATTGATATATACGTCTTATAACTTGTTATGTGGTTCTCTTCGCTGCCTGAATGTGATGACATGATATCTTTTAACCTCCTTTAGCCTATTAGATAAAGAAGCGGGAACAGATAAATCCAGATCAAGTCTACCAAATGCCAGTAAAGCCCGCTCAGCTCTACAGGCGTGTTGTATTTTTCATTAAATTTCCCCTTCATTGTAAGGACCATTAATGTTGCCAGAATAGCAATACCTATGAATACGTGAAGCATATGAAGACCGGTCAGCATAAAGTAGAGTGAGAAGAATATGCTGGTGTCGGGATATATATGGTGTGAGAACTTGGCTTCGTACTCAAAATACTTGACCACAGCGAACGCGAGACCGCATAAGATCGTAATTAAAATCATAATCCAAGTAAGCTTCTGCTTACCCCTTTTGATCGCTGTAACACCGATAGCCATAGTCATACTGCTGAATATGAGTATGCACGTGTTTATGGCTCCCATCTCACGGTTGAGCTCTCTGTGCTCTTCTAAAAACATCTCCGGATACTTTGC
>QIHJ01000147.1 GCA_003229065.1 Candidatus Dadabacteria bacterium | reverse complement strand
TCTATGCCAGGATGATCAATGGCTTGTGAGCTGATATAGCCTGCCACGCCGAAAATTACAAGCGAGATCATGAGTAAATAGAATAGACGGTCAATGTAGGAAACGAGCTTTGAGAATATTTCTCTGTACTCCCGTTTAAGCATGTATGTATTATTTTTTTGGCTTTGAATTACCTAAGGTTTGTCTTAATTTAATGGTGTCGGAGAAAGTAATCAAACAGGCTCTAATTATTCTCCAGTTAGCGATTGAGACTTTCCCGGTCTTACGCGGGTAGTGCTCTACAGGAATCTCCATCACTCTATATCCTTTCCACTTTGCCGTGAGGGCGAGGAGAATTGACGGTGCGAAAGCCTGAGCGCTGATTGATCGCAGACAGTCCATCAGACACGTCTTCCTAACCAGTTTAAAGGGCGAGTTCGCATCTTTTATGTAGTATCCGAAAGATAACATATTTACAACCCTTACGAGCCTGGTAATAACCAGTCTGTGAAGAGGGTCGTGTCTTGATGATCTATAGCCGATTATGAGATCAGCATTTTGAAGCTGGCAATGGAGCTTCCAAAAGTCTTTGGGGTTGTTCTGATAGTCGCTGTCCGTATGGAATATTAAGTCATGAGAGGTGTTTTCAAATCCGAGGCGGAGCGCTTTTCCATGGCCGCCGTTTTTCTCAGGTCTCAGCACCTTTATCCCGGAAAGCTCTTTTTCAAGATTCTCCAATATGCGGGGGCTTTCATCAGTGGAGCAGTCGTCTACAATTATGAATTCAGAGCCCGGTATAGCTTCGATTATCTCGCTGTGGTGCTCGCGCACCGTTTTCTCGAGAATTTCCTCTTCGTTATAAACGGGCATTACGATTGATATCGGGTTTTTATCTTGCAAGGTAGCGGTTATCCGAGGTAATTAGTAAGATATGGAATTATTACTGGAATTGCGGGGAATTTCTATAAACGGCTTTTTACAGTTCATTTAAATTCTCCGAGAGAGTTTTTAAGCAGAGTAGGAGAGTCCGGGGTATAGGCTTTGCCGGTCATTTTGTCCGCTTTTTTGAGCCTTATGGATTTACGTCTATTGAACCGTTATTTGCTCTCGCGTATTCCCGGCCCAGTATGGCCATCTTTCTCTCGGCCCCCCAGCGGTAACCGCTTATAACGCCCATTTTCCTAATCACCCGGTGACAGGGGATTAAATAGGCGACCGGATTGGACGCTACCGCGTTGGCTACGGCCCTTGCAGATGTGGGTTTGCCCAGGTGATGCGCCAAATCCTGGTAAGAAGCTATGCAGCCGGGAGGGATTTTCAAAAGAGCTTCCCAGACCTTGATCTGAAAATTAGTTCCACGGAGCAGAAGCTTCAACGGCTCCCCCGGTGTATTCACGTCTCTATCGAATATAGACTGTACGATGCGGCCCGAGGCTCCCTGGTCTTTCGTTATTACGGCGTTTTTCCATTTGTGTTTAAATTCCGACAACACTACGCCGCTCTCATTCTCGTCGATAAAACCCAGAGAGCAGATCCCGCGCTCCGTCAGCGCTATAAAACACAAACCGAAAGGACTTGGATGTATACCGTAATCGATTACAAGACCCTTTCCCAAGGTTTTGAATTCACCCGGGGTTACGGCTTCTGTTGAGACGAATAAATCGTAGAGCCGTCCCTGGCTGCTGAGCTTACTTTTATATGCGGCTTCAAGGAGGTTTTTTGATTCGGCGAGGTTTTTTTTCGCGTTCTCTTTAGTTAGGTACTTTATAAACCGCTCGGGGCTGAGCCCCGCCCAGCGGGTGAATATACGCTGAAAGTGATATTCACTGAGAGAAGCCCTCTGTGCTATCTCCCTTAGGCTCGGTTTTTGTGAATAGTTCATCTGTAGGTATTTGAGAGCTTTTTCTATTCTGCGGTAGTCTTTATCGGCTTGCTTTATGTTCACTTGCGGCGTCCTCCGTTTATTTTATATATTATAGATTAAATATAGTGATTGAATCCACAACCCGGTTCTTGCTCTCTAAAATAGAGAAAGTGTGCGGTATATTGCATTACGTATAAGAAAATCTGCTTATTCTCTGTATGAAGAGAGCTTTTTAGACGTTATATTCCGGTTCGACAATTTGCCTAAACGCACGATTATATATAAAATATCTGTAGGAATATTGTCTCAAATTAGTACAGCTTTCACGTAGATGCGAGGGAGAAGTTATGGAAGTAAAAGTAAAAGATAAATCGATGGATGAAATAATAGCCAGACTGCCAGAGGATGTCCGGGACGAGCTCGATCTTTTCGAGCAGCAGATAAAGGACTATCTTGGGGGTAAGACGGGGGAGATTAAATTCCAGAAAATTCGCCTTCAACTAGGAACTTACGCACAGCGGCAGGAAGGTGTTCAGATGCAGCGCATCAAGATCCCCTTCGGCGGGCTTAACTCGGCGCAGCTTAGGCGCCTGGCCGACGTGTCGGATAAATACGCAAGCGGATTTCTGCACCTGACCACCAGGCAGGACGTTCAGCTTTACTACATAACCATTGATACGGTGGCCGATATGATGCGCTCGCTCGCCGACGCTGGCATCACGACACGCGAAGCTTGCGGCAACACAGTAAGGAACGTAACCGCTTGCCACCAGGCGGGAGTTTCCCCGACAGATACTTTCGATGTAACCCAGTATGCGGAGGCATTTAAGAATTTTATGCTCCGGAACCCCATCTGCCAGAACATGGGCAGGAAATTCAAGGTGTGCTTCGAAGGCTGCCAGGACAAAGACCACGCGGGTGTGAGGATACACGACCTAGGGTTCAGAGCCCGTGTAAAAGAAATAGACGGAGAGCTAAGGCGGGGTTTTCAGGTACATGTA
>QIHJ01000284.1 GCA_003229065.1 Candidatus Dadabacteria bacterium | reverse complement strand
CTCTTTAGTTACTTGTGCAACAAAAAGGATTCGGAAATTTTTTGCTAGTACGGTGCGAGAGCTGGGTTTCTGGATGACTACTTAAACGAAGTGGATTTCCGATTACCACATTTGGGAATGACAACAATGCTGTAATGGAGGTGGTTTGTTGGGGATTGCCGCCCGTCTTCGCCAAGGTTTCGGGGAACAAGCAGGGCGGACGGGTTTTATTTGGCGCCGAGATTGTTGGGGATTGCCGCCCGTCTTCGCACAAGGCTACGCCGCGACAAGCAGTCGCTTTGCCCCTTCGCAGTTACTGCCCGTCAGTGCTTTACGACTGAGTCGTCAGGGAGGGGGTGGGGGGATTCTTCTTCTGTCTGGGTGATTTCGATCTCGCCTTTTTCTCTTTCGATCAGCTCGAAGTTTCTGCCGAAGAACCTGTCGGCGAAATAGAGGATTTCCTCTTCCGTCGCGTTTATAACTATTTTTGCAAGCGTCTCGGTCTCGCCGATTTCGAGGGGCTTCATGATATATGGGTTTTTTTTGTCAGGGAATACCCTCGTTATATAGGAGTTAAGCTTTCTGGTGTATTCGAGAAGCTCGTCCTTTGGTACCGAGATCACAAAGAAGTAGTCTTTGGTTTCCATTGCTAACACCCCTATATATGATTATACGGAATCCCAAGCTATATCAAGACCTTTTAGACTGAATAAGAAAAAATTGGAATTAAAGAGCGCTCAGGTTAGCTTATTCGTACATTTTTTGGTACAAAGGAGTGGGCATTAAAGCTGATGACTACGCGTGAAGACATAGAGAAAGAATGGTGTTTACAGCGGGAGAAATGGGGACTCTCAGGCTGGGTGCTCAAGCTCTCGCACCAGAGGCGCCACCTGGGTTACTGCAATCCTGTGAGGAAAACTATCTCTGTATCTCTCCTGTATATGGAAAGAAACCCCTTTCACATAATGAAGGACACGCTCCTTCACGAAATAGCGCACGCGATCCATTTTATCGAGACCGGGAAGATGGGTCACAATAACGGTTGGAAAGTGGTGGCACAGAGAGTGGGCTGCGCTCCTGTGAGGTGCGCTTCGCTCCAAGGGTCAGGGTGCCCACGGGTAAGTACAGCGGGGTATGCCGCTCTTGCGGCAAAACAGTTCAGTTCTACAGAAGAGTGCGCCGGAGCTACTCGTGCAGCACGTGCAGCCCGAAGCGCTACGACTCCAAGTACAAGCTTGAGATCAAAAAAGTACGAGCTTGAGATTAAAAAAACAGCGGTTAACTTACCATCCTTCAGCTAAATACCCTTTATGCTAACTATTCAAAAGCCTTATAAGCAGTTAGTAATATCAGCTAACTTGCAATATGGCTTATGGAGGGTTATAATAAAACCCAGAAATAGCTCGGTGTGAAAGGGAGTACCATAAAAATGGCTGAAAACACATCAAAATTTATTTTTGACAGTAACGATGAGTGCCTTGATTTTATCAACACGGAGATAACAAAAAGAGCTATAAGGACCGACCTCCTCCGGAATTATCAGGATCTCGTAGACTGGTTGGCTGAGGCGGGTTATATAGACCCTGGTACGGCCGAGCGGATGTTAGCTCTAAGTGACTATGAGCGTGATGAGGAATTAGGCAAGATAAGAGGTTTCAGAAGCAGTTTGAGAACAGTTGCGGAAGTTATTTCAGAGAGGAAGCCTTTGCTTTACACGCACATCGAGCCGATTAATAAGATTTTGAGGAAAGCTGCTACTTATACGAATCTGATTCTGATTAACAGTAAAGCCCGGCTCATAAGACATAGCTCACATAATACGTTTGACCCACATCTGCCGATAGCTCAGGCAGCGGCGGAATTGCTAACAAAAAAAGACCTGTCGCTCGTTAGAAAATGCACTAATCCCAGTTGTATTCTATTTTTCTATGACCAGAGTAAGAACCATGGGCGCAGGTGGTGCAGTATGGAAAGGTGTGGAAACCGTATGAAAGCTGCCCTTCATTACATGAGGAGGAAGGACGGGGGTCCTGTCGTCTCGGCTTAATTAAATGAAGGAGTCTTCAGACCCTCTATTACGAAATTCTCTCAAGCCATGTTGAAAGGGCGCGGCCGATTTCGTCCGGGCAGTCTTCCTGTATAAAGTGAACGCCTTTGACGGCAACCTCGGTCTGGTTTTTCCAGGTGCGGGCGTAGTCCTTGAGCTCGCCTCTCAGTAACGCTCCGGGCTTGGCCTCGATGAATAACTTGGGCAGATCGTTTACGGCCATCCAATCGCTGTATTCCCCGATAATGGACGCAACATCTGAAGGCTCTCCGTCAAGGGGTATCTCACGAGGCCAAGTGAGAGTAGGGCGGCGGTCCTCACCCGGATTTTCAAAAGGGCGGCGGTATACAGACATCTCTTTATCCGAGAGCTTTCGGATAATAGCTCCGGGCAGTATGTGGTCAACAAAAAAATTATTCTTAAGTATCATATCTTCACCTGCCGGGGACCTGAAAGCTTCGAACAGCGGCCGCACTTCCTGGGGGAATTGAGACCAGTCAAGGGGCAGCACGAAAGCCTCCATATAAGCCAAGCCGCGCATCTTGCTTGAATTGCGCCTGGCCCAGTCAAACCCCAAAGCAGAGCCCCAGTCGTGCAGCACCAGCGTAACATTCTCCGAAACGCCTACAGAGCTCAAAAAACCGTCGAGATATTTTCTGTGCTCGACTAGGCAGTAGCTCCCAGGCCCCGGGTTGTCGAGCTTGTCGGAATCGCCCATGCCTATCAGATCAGGAGCAATACACCTGCCTTGATCGCTTACGTGCGGCATTACATTGCGCCAAAGATAGGATGATGTGGGGTTGCCATGGAGGAAGACTAT
>QIHJ01000382.1 GCA_003229065.1 Candidatus Dadabacteria bacterium | reverse complement strand
TTTTTGTGTGACCACATTGAGGTGCTGTTCGATATCGGCGTTGAGGCACAAGAGGCTGCACAGGAAGCGGGTGTAAACCTCTTTCGTGCAAGAACGGTGAACGACGACCCGAAATTTATCGCCGCACTAGCAGACGTAGTGCAGAAGATGGTGAACCGGTAAGATTCTCCAATCGGAACTATTATGGCCGCATATGAATATGCAACTATATGGCGGGTGCATGCGCCGATCGAAACAGTCTGGGAGGAGATTTATTACTCTGAGAGATGGCCAGAGTGGTGGCCGGGTGTAGAGGAGGTAGAGGAGCTCAAAGAGGGCAATGATCTGGGAATCGAGAGCATTCGCCGCTACACATGGAAGAGTAAACTCCCTTATAAGCTCACTTTCGACGTGGAGACCGTACGGGTCGAGCCGCCTTACCTATTGGAAGGGAGAGCATTTGGAGAGTTAGATGGAACCGGGTTATGGACGCTCACAGAGGACGGAGAAACAACTGTTGCCAGGTACGACTGGCAGGTTAGCACGACAAAAAAATAGATGAACTTCCTGGCCCCGTTAGCACGGCCGGTCTTTAAATTGAACCATGATGTAGTAATGAGGTGGGGAGCACGGGGACTCGAAAAGAGGCTAGGTGCGAGAGTGGTTGAAGAAAAATGACAACGTGAGTATAATCCGAATCTCATAATGAGCTGCCTACAAAAAGAAATACACCTGTCACCCAAAAAACGTGGTTTTCACCTGGTAACCCGTGAGATACTCGAACAGCTCCCTGAGCTGGCTCAATTCTCAGTCGGCCTCGCTCACATTTTTATCTGCCATACTTCCGCTTCACTGACACTTAACGAGAACGCAGACCCGGACGTAAGAGTCGATTTCGAGAGTCATTTTAATGAATACGTCCCCGAGAACGCGCCTTATTACGTACACACAATCGAAGGGCCTGACGATATGCCGGCACACATAAAGGCCTCGCTCCTGGGAAGCTCTGTCACAGTGCCTGTAACGAACGGCAGGTTTAACGTCGGCACATGGCAGGGGGTGTATCTATGCGAGCATCGAAACAACGGTGGCTCACGGAAGCTTATCGTTACAATTTATGGGGAGAGGAACTCTCAATAGTTATCTTTCCACGGACTCTTAAGCAGATTTACTTATCTATTGCTCAATTATTTGATTGAGTACGAACTTGCCAGCGGACCAATGGACTACGCCTTTTTGATCTTCAAAGTATTTTGTTGTAAAATACGTTAAAAAAATACATGAAAACCTAATCCAATATATGTTTTTCCAGCGTAGATTGAATTAGATAAGCAGCGTGGATTATCTAAGGGAGGATAACTTCAATGTCTGAATTCAGTACAGTCATAGGTAGATCGAAATTAACTTTATTGCTTGCTATACTTTTTATCTTCGGCGGGGTTTTTACCTTTACCAAACTGGTTAGAAGCTCGGCAGACCAAAACACGACTATATATACCGAATTAGATTTTTCTGCAGATCCTGGTTTGTTTGCTTCGCCTGATAATACAATTACTGCAACATTCCTTGAATCCCCTCTCTCGGCGGACGAAGAAAACGATACGGGTGAAGTGGGTTCCGATGTGATCCCCTATACATTCCCAACAGCCCTTGAGCAGACTTATTGCTGGGAAGACGACAACCCCGAAGCCCAGCACTACATGGCGCTGGTTAACAGTGACAACGAAGAAGTTCTTAGTGTTGTCGCCAACGGTGAATGTGCGACTGAAACATTGCCTCCGGGCGACTATTTCATGTACATATATCATGACGGTAATATCGATGAGAGAATAGCCGTATTCGTAGCCCCCGAAGAGGGTCAATTTATTCTCACCACAACAAATGATGAAACACTCCAGAACGTAATTACTCTCCTGAACACCAATGCGTGCGCTGGTTGTGACCTAAGCGGGGCAAATTTATCCGGGCTTGATTTAAGCGGGCTCGATTTCAGCGGGGCCAATCTTGAGTTCGCAATTTTAGTAGATGCGAATTTAAGCGGTACCGATTTAAGTAACGCCAAATTGATAAACGCCGATATGAGCCGTGCAAATTTAAAAGGTGCAAATTTAAAAGGTGCCGATCTCACAAGCGCTATATTGATAAATGCTGATTTGACCGACGCCAACCTCCTTCAGGCGACTCTGGAAAACGTTGACATGACCGACGCGATAATGAAGAACACGAATCCGACAGGAGCAGTCCTGCAAAAAGCAGATGCCACAGCGGACAATATCGAATCTGAGCTGACAACAGTAAAAGAAGAAGGTGATGAAATCTGTGCGGGAGGTACACTCGCTCCCGGTGACGGAACAACGAACCTTCTGATAGCCTCCTTATGTAACGTCGGAGCAGGCGTCTATCAGTACCGTGACGTCAACATCATAAACAACGGCGTGCTCACTTTCCTGGACGAAGGGGCAGAGACGAATTTCTGGGCCAAGTCCATACTGGTTGAAAACGGCGGCAGTCTTATCGCGGGCACAAACACCCAAGCGGGAGCCTTTGGAGCAAATGGAGGGACACTCACAATCCATCTATACGGAAGCGACAATGACAAGACCGGCATCGCGTGTAAATCGCCTCAGCAGTCCTCAAACGTTCCCTGCGGTATTGACAGGGACGTATGGTCTTCAAACTCTATGAATACAGTTAACCCCGCATCATGCAAAAAGAGCAAACTGCCCGATGGGGAAAGCGACTGTTTCTATGATTACATGGTCCCGGACCCTGTAAGCGGTGAGACCGGCTTTTTCGGCTCTAAAGTACTTGCAGTATCTTATGGTGGAACGCTCCAGATGTACGGGAAGAAGGGGGCTACTTTTAGCGACCTCCCGTCA
>QIHJ01000341.1 GCA_003229065.1 Candidatus Dadabacteria bacterium | reverse complement strand
TCACTGAAATTATTTAAAGTGTCATATACGGCATATTATATATTGGTAACAGTTACTTAGATTCTATATCTTATATATACCTTATATAATTCCAGTACCGTTCTAACTAACCTAAAGTAAACAGTATTTCGAAAACACCCTTAAACTAGAATCAGCTTTAAAAAATTCCGGAGAGCATACCCAAAATTACTTTAGTAAATCTAATAGTTCTGATTGAATGTCAGAGAGGTGTCCCAGTATTAAAGTGGAGTATCCTCCCTGTTAGACCACTCAGCCATAGATCCGTCATATACCATGACATTCGGATACCCTATAAGCTCAAGCGAGAATGTCATAAGGGTGGCCCGAGCTGCGGCCTGGCAATATGTTACGGTTTCATTCCCGCTGTCCAATCCCGCACTGCTCAATATAGCCTCTATATCTTCAGCTGTTCGGAATTACCTTACATCTTCAATCCTGTATCCTGTAATTCATATTCTGTATAATTATCCTATGAATTTTAATACCCTGTTCCTAATCCTGATTACAGCTCTGGGCATAAACGTCCAAGCTCAGGAACGAACAGTTGTAGCTACTGTGGACTCATCCCCAATCTACCTTGGCGAAATAGGGGGCTCCAACGACCGGCAGGAAGGGGAGATAAAATTTGTGGATCCGGAAGCAACTCCCGGAGGAACCGACATTGAAAGCCGGATATTACTCCTGCGGAAACGTATAAAGGACGAGTTGCTTCGCCGGGAAATTGATAAAAGAGCCATCGTACCCTCAGATGATCTTGTCTTGAGAGAAGTAAACGCCTATGCAGATCGGCAGTGGCGGCTCCTTTTTCCCAATCCGGAAAAGAGAAAAGAGGTTCTCTCCAAAATGCAGCTCACGGGGCTTAAAATACTGGAGGGCCTCAACATATGGAGACATGACAAGGAAAAGGGGAATGAATTTGCCAAAAATGAGCTAGAGCCGCTCGGCATGAACGAGCAGGCTTGGTCGTTCTACACAGAGAACGCCCAGGACCCCGAGATTCTGGGCAAGCTTAAAAAATGGGAGGAAATAAACACTATGACTCAGGACGAGATCAAAGAATTCCTCTTCCTGACTACAAACGAAGACCACAGAGAGAACATCAAGTTTATTCTGGCAAGGGATATGTTAAAAAGAAGCGTGGCCCCTGAAGTCACGGTTAGCCCTGAAGAAACACAAAGACTCCATGAGCTGATTAACAACACTGCATGGATAGATATAATTATTATTCCCGAAGGTGGCGAGGAACTTACGAAATTGAGTGGTGCTCCGAAAAAAGAGCGCAACTCCCTTTTGTCAGACGAGGTTAAATCCAATAAAATACGTCTCCCGCGCTCCGACACTAAAGATGCCGAACGCAATATTTCAAGTCTGAAAGAGTTTATGATCTTAGCTACCTACACCGAATCTCTAGAGCCAGGCACATTGTCCTCTGTAGTTGAGTGGTCTCAACATGCAGGTGGTTTCAGCACATTTGTTATCTATATCGTTGATAGGAATTCTAACAGTGAGATCATCGGCATCAAAGAACCCCGGAAGGCAGAGCTAACAGAAGTGCTTAAGAAATTCAAGCGGGACCGGGAGTTCCTCAAGTGGATTAACAGGGAAATGCCGCAAAGAACAAAAATATTATTACCCGAATATAAAGAAGCGCTCCAACACTGAAACACTTAAGATTTATACTAATTTAGGATACTAAACAGCCCCCGGGAAATTAATTTTCACACAGTCTTCACATACTTATATAATTCTGATACACTCTGCTCAAGTCATCCATCCATAGCCGAGGATATAGGGAAAGTGATATTGGTAACGGGAGCTGAAAGCAATACCGGGCAAAGGGTAATAAGACGCCTGGACAAGCAGGGCTATAAATTCAGCGTGCTCGTAAAAGACATCAAGAAAGCCCCTGACATTAAGTCATCACGAATAAAGTACGTCGAGGGTGAGCTAAAAAAGCAGGGCAGCCTCAAGAAAGCGCTTGAGGGCGTAGAGCATGCCTTTCTCCTCACCTCCAATACCGACAATCTAGTAAAGCTTGAAAAAAACTTCATTGATGCCGCTAAAGAAAGCGGAGTGAAGTACTTGGTTAAATACTCCGCCTTGGGCGCAGACCCCGATTCCCGTTCAGTTTTACTCAGACGGCATGGTAAATCCGAACAGTACTTAAAGGATTCAGGGCTCCGCTACGCAATCATCAGACCCAATATCTTCATGCAAAACTTCGTAAATTATTTCGGCTCCGATATCAGAGACGAAAGAAAGATTTTCCTCCCCCTGAACAAAGCCAAATGCAGTTATGTCGACGTAAGAGACACCGCAAGACTGATCGCTAAAGTCATTACTCAAAACGGGCATAAAAAGAAAATAATGGATGTATCGGGCCCAGAATCACTCAGCTGCGGCGACTTGGCTGAATTGTTCTCAAACGCATTGGGTAAAAAAGTTACCTACGAAGACATCAAGCCCAAGGAGTTCAAGAAGAGAATGTCTGCAGCCGGAGTACCTGACCGTGAAGCAGAGGAATATACAGAGCTCTATAAACTATTAAGCGACGGAATTTGTGAGGAAGTGACGGATTGGGTATATAAAGTTACCGAGAAGCAGCCCCGTACGTTCGATGAATTTCTCGACGACAATATATCCTTTTTCTTGAAGAAAAAATCAAAATCCAAGAAGTAACTTAAATACTGCCTTCAGATTATCGCCTTAATACTATCCTGAAATTAGATCAAAACCCGTCATGTTTATATAGCAAATCGGAGGTCGGTTCAATATGAGATTTAGCTCGCCTCTGTCCCCATATTTTATACCTGCGGGCATCGCACTAAAACGCTCGCCTCTGTCCCCTTATTTT
>QIHJ01000368.1 GCA_003229065.1 Candidatus Dadabacteria bacterium | reverse complement strand
CCGTGAGGATAAGGGCTGCGGTAGCTGTAACGGAAAACGTGCTAAACGGCTCGATTGACGCCGTAAGCTGCATTGCACAAACCCCGATCCCTACCTTATCTGAGTGGGGCCTCATAGCCCTGGCAATGGCTCTGGGTATAGTGGGAATAGTTGTGTACAGAAGACGATTGGCTGCGTAAGCATAGCACCATCGCTAACCTTGTCATCCCTGACCCCGATCTGGGATGACATATTACAAACTTCCGTCATTGCCGTCAGGGTATAGGTTTTGCGGAAGTTGCGGTTCGTCTGTTGTTTTTTAATTCCCTCCTTAGGAAAAGGAGGGTTAGGGAGGATTTGTAGTTGTTTTTATTTTTTAAATCCCTCTCAATCTCCCTTTTTCTAAGGGAGAAGTGAAAAGATTAAAAGATGAGATCCCGGATCGTGACCTGTGCTGAACTAGATTCAGTATCCGGGATGACAATAATGTTTCATACTTCGACAGAGCCTGCCCTGAGTTTATCGAAGAGCTCAGCATAAGCGGATTTTTTTTGAATCCGCAAGAACCTATGGTTGGGACTTCAGATCTAGCGCGATCTCGTCCTCGGAGCTTTTCTCCATATCCCTTAGTTTTACTACTCCCCTGCTTAGCTCATCCTCTCCGATTATTATCGTATAGCGCGCTCCGGACTTATCGGCCCGCTTCATCTGGCTCTTGAGGCTCTTACCGCCGTAATCCGCTCCCACCCGGGCACCGGCGCTTCTGAGCTCGTGAGCGAGAGAGAATGCCGCGTTACGCGCTTCATCTCCGAGATAGGCGATATATATGTCCACACGTCTCCCGAAACCCTCCGGCACTACCTGTTGGTGTAGAAGGACTATTCTTTCAATCCCCATTGCGAACCCCACTGCCGGGGTCTCGGGGCCGCCGAGCTCCTTAACCAGCCCGTCATAGCGCCCGCCCGCGGCTACCGCGTTCTGCGCCCCGAGCTGATCGGTCGTAAACTCAAACACAGTCCTCGTATAGTAGTCGAGACCCCTTACGATTTTGGGGTTTATCTCATACGGGACCCCGATGCTGTCGAGGCTATCTTTAACTCTTCCGAAGTGCTCTGTGCAGCTCTCGCACAGGTTGTCCAGCATCTTGGGCGCGTCTTTTGAAATCTCGATGCACGTCTTTTGCTTGCAGTCGAGTATCCTGAGAGGGTTTGTGCCGAGTCTTCTCTGGCAGTCCTCGCAGAGTCTATCTTTATGCCCGTTAAAATAGTCCGTAAGCATAGACTTGTAGGCCGGTTTGCACTCGCCGTCGCCAAGAGAGCTCAGCTCGAGTGTAACGCTGCCGCTAAGTCCTATACTGCCGAAAAAATTGTGATTCATTGCTATAAGCTCGGCGTCCGACTCGGGAGCGTCTGCGCCGAATAGCTCTGCCCCTATCTGGTAGAACCCCCTGTAGCGTCCCTTTTGAGGGCGTTCGTGACGGAACATCATCCCGGTATAGTAGAGCTTTGACTGGGGGGTTTTCGTATACATGGAGTTTTCAATATATGCCCTTACCACCCCGGCGGTCCCCTCCGGGCGGAGTGTGAGCGAGGAGCCGTCCCGGTCAGTGAAGGTGTACATCTCTTTCTCGACTATGTCTGATGATGTCCCGAGGCCCCGGGCGAACACTTCCGTAAACTCCAAAGCCGGTATCCTGATCTCCGAGTACCCGTAGAGCTCGAATAAGTTTTTTGCAAGTTCCTCTATGTGATGCCATCTGCCGATATCCTCCGGCAGTATATCGTGGAATCCTCTGATCGATCTCACTTTCATATTATGTTTCCGTTTTTTGTCATCTTTTTACCCGATCACCCTGAGCTTGTCGAAGGGTGACTAGTTTCCGACATACATAAATAGTGTTAAGAAAATGAATTATGGGAGCGTTAAGAATTAGACTGGGGATGGGGTGGAGTGTCTAATTTAGCTTGCAAAATTCATTTTTAGCGTAATTTATGTCCAGTCGGTGATTTTTTCTTCTTTTGAATGATCAAAAGAAGAAAACACGCTGAGGCAGTAATCTTATCTGTTAATTTTATCCTACTCTCAGTATTATTCCTAATCAGCGCGCCGTAATTGTATGCTTCTACAAAATACGGCAATATTCTATAAATATGTCTGATCAAAAACCGCTTAGAGTAATTTATGTCGGGAGCCCCGAGCTATTCTCAAAGGGCGCAAGCGCCGTGCACGTAATGAAAATGTGCCAGGCTATGGGGAGGCTCGGCGTAAGTACGGAGCTACTGCTCTCCTCAAACCACGTCGAAGACGAGCTCCGCCGCTACTATGGGGTTCAAAACAACTTTAAAATAAAGAAGCTTCCTTACTTCCACAACTCCAGTTTGAGAAACATCGTCCACGGTGTTCTGGCAACTATTAAAACCAGAGCCTGGAGAAGGGATTTTGATATCGTTGTGACGAGGAATATTGTATACGCGTATCTTGCAACGGTATTTTTTAAGATCCCGACTGTTTACGACGCTCACCATCCGCTTGTCAAAGGCGCCGGGCGCTTGTTCAATTCCTTTAAGGATTCAAAGTACCTGGTCAGATTCTCAACAAATTCAAAGGGTCTTGCTGATATATATATAGAACTCGGACTCCCTAGAGATAAATTGGTGATTGCACATAACGGGGTCGATATTGAAGACTATAAATCCCTGCCCGGCGCTAAAGAGGCAAGGTCGGAGCTCGGACTTCCTTCGGAGAGCAAAATTGTATGTTATTCAGGGAACATATATGAGGGCAGGGGGATCATACAACTGATTGAGTGCGCTCAGAGGCTTAAAGATGTATTGTTTCTTATTGTGGGCGGGCTTGAGCAGGACGTGGACAGACTGCAAAACTTAGCTAATGAGAAAAATGCCGGAAACGTTATGCTGAGTGGGTTTGTCCCTCATACCAAAGTGCCTATGTACCTAGCCTCGGCGGATGCGCTCGTACTGCCCTATACTCAAGAGATGACGATCAAAGGCGGGACAAGGGCAAAGGATTTTACATCTCCGATTAAGCTCTTTGAATATATGGCTTCCGGAAAGCCGATAGTCGCAAGCGCAATCCCCTCCGTCACAGAGGTGCTTGAGGACGGACGCAATTCCTTACTCGTAGAGCCGGGTAGCGCGGAATCGCTCTACCGGGGTATTATCAAAGTTCTGGACAACAGCCAGTTTGCGGAAACTATTGCAAGAGGCGCTTTAAGCGATGTGAAGAATTACAGTTGGGAGGGTAGGGCTAAGAAATTACTTGGAATGTAAAAATGCCTTTTATTAGCAGAATATTACATGTATCTTATGTGGGCTTATTTATTCTAGTTTATTAACCTGCTTAGTGAGAGAGAAAGTTAAGAGAGAGAGAATGTGAGGGTGAAGAAGAGATATCTTATATTAATAGCTATATTCGGGCTTACGCTCGAAGCTGTAGCTCAACCCGGTATAG
>QIHJ01000080.1 GCA_003229065.1 Candidatus Dadabacteria bacterium | reverse complement strand
GCGATAGCTCGGTATCCGTAAAACTTTCTCTCTTTGCAAGATGGGCTTTAAGGGTTTCTATCTCAGTATTTAATGTTGGGAAGCTCATAGTGCGTAGCCGCGATGTTTGAGATTATACTAATTATTAAGTGAAGAGAAGCGCTGGATTTCGTTTTGAAGCTTGTAGAGGTTGTAGTATATGCCCTTTTTGGCCAGGAGAGTCTGGTGAGTGCCCACTTCAGAAATCTCACCCTTATGTATGACCATAATTCTGTCCGCGTCTCTTACGTTTGAGAGTCTGTGCGCAATAATCAGAGTCGTCCGTGAGTCCTTTGCATGATGGATGACTTCCTGGATTTTTTTCTCAATATTTGCGTCAATGCTTGAGGTCGCTTCGTCTAGTATCATGAAATTCGCTTCTTTTGAGAACGCCTGACTGAGAGATACAAGTTGTTTTTCACCAGATGAGATAGAACGCCCGTTAGTATCGGAAATATCGCCTAAGTGTACTATCTTTGAGAATGCGCTAGAGTTTCCTCCATCACCCTCAGATATGCTCTTTCCAAATAAGAACAGGTCCTGAAATACGGCTGCGATGTTCCGTCTCAGATACTCAGGGCTGAGCTCTTTTATATCTACTCCATCAAATAGTATCTGTCCTCTCTCGATATCGTAGAATTTGAGGATAAGGTTTACTATGGTCGTTTTGCCTGAGCCCGTAAGGCCCACTAGCGCAACTTTCTCCCCGGGCTCTATGGTGAAAGACACGTCCTTAAGCACCCACTCTTTATTGTCGTAGGAAAACCAGACGTTTTTAAATTCGAGTTTTCCTTTTAGGGTTTCATGGCTGATACCGCCTGCTTCTTCAGGTTCTACCCTTACGAGTTCGTAAAGATTCTCCGTAGCCGCCGCAGCGGATTGAAAAATATTGTAGCGCTCCGCAAGCTCCATTATAGGTCTGAACAGCATTCTCACATAGTATAGGTAAGCAACTAGCGCTCCCAATGTAATATCGAGCCTCAGTACTTCCATCCCCCCGTACCATAGAATAAATGCTACGGTGAATACGCTCGTGAATTCTATGAAAGGTCTGAACGTGGCATAGACCCAGAGCTGGTCCATATTGGCCTTATAGTTTTCTCTGTTGACCCCTTTGAACTTCTCATAGTTTTCCATCTCTCTGTTGTAGAGCTTAATGAGCACGATGCCCATCACGCTTTCCTGAACGAATGCGTTTAGCTTAGCTATGGACCGCCTTATTTCCCTGTAGACGGTCTTGAGCTTCATTCTGAATAGACTCGCGAATACGCCCATCAGGACCGTGAGGATAATGACGTAAAAAGTGAGCTCTTCATTCATATAGAACATGACTATGAATATTCCGATCACTACGAGGATGTCTTTGAAGAACTGGACCATAACCGAGGTGTACATCTCGTTAATCGCGTTTACGTCGCTGGTCACCCTGGTGGTGAGTCTTCCTACGGGGTTTTTATCAAAGAAGCTCTGCGGAAGGGATATTACGTGAGAGAAAACATCTGTCCTGATCGAGTGCATTATCTTGTGGCCCGAATAGTTAAGCAGATAGGTGAAGAACGCGCTGAATATGAAAATACCCAGTAGACACAACATCAGAAGAGCGGCCAGTTTTATTACCTGGCTTATCTCCTCACCCCTTAGTGCCAGGAGCTCTTGTTGGCTGAGCTCATGGAGTGAATCGTAGTTTGAGTAATATACTTCTCCCGCTCTGTGGAATACTCCGGGGTTCTCTTTTATTATCTCGTTCACAGCGCTTCGTTTTTCTGGCTCCGCATCGCCCGGGTTTACCGCAAGATAACGCTCCTCTGACACTAAGCCGAATTTCTCTAAATTATGTCTGTCTGCGTTCCCGAGCTCGGAGGTGTCGACAAGATACGAACTGGTATTGAGCCGTACTATGAGATGCGGGTATTTCTTCTCGAGCTCCGCTTCAAACTTCTTATCTCTTTCACTCTCAGTGAAAGTCGCTATTCTCCAGGACGGGTAAATGTATTTATCTATGGCGGTTTTAGCGATTAAAGGAACGGCGAGCTCCAGGAGTGCCGTAAAGACCATAAACACGAGTGCCAGGGCCATAAACTTTCTGTATGGTCCCGTGAGACTGAAGAGCCATTTTATGATTTTTATATCATAGGTTTTCTTCCCTTTCTGCTTTTCTTCGTTATGCATTAAAGCCAATTGTATTTCACCTGCTAGCGGCAAAAAGCCGTAGCCTCAATTTATTTGTAATGAGAATATTCTTCAGTAATATAAGTCTATTCTGTGCTTTGGAAAAATCAAAAACGACATCAGGAGATAATAATGCTGAAGCATATTGTTATGTGGAGACTAAAAGACGAGGCGTTAGGAGCGAGTAAGGAGGAGAATGCACGTAAGCTAAAGGAGTCTCTGGAAGCGCTCGTGGACAAGATAGACTCCTTAAAAGCAGCCGAGGTGGGTATGAATATCACCTCTTCTCCCGCAGCGTTTGACGTGGTGTTATATTCAGAGTTCGAGAGCATGGAAGGACTCCAAGCCTATCAGAACCACCCGGAGCACGTAAAGATTGTCGAGTTTGTGGGCGAAATACGTACAGACAGAGCAGTGGTCGATTACGAGGATTAAATTCTCTACAGATCAGGAGCACTGATTTTAATCAATATCCCTGATTAAATTAAGATACTTGATTTAAGTTAAGATACTTGATTTAAGTTAAGATACTTGATTTAAGTTAAGATACTTGGGCGATGCCGCGGCCCCTCTTGTATTTTGCCCTAGTTGTAGAAAACGTGTTCAAGTCAAGCTCGGAGCGCTCTCCTTTCATTAGCCTGAACGCGCCTAGTGAGCCTATCATTGCGGCGTTATCCGTACAGTACTTTGGTGAGGGGATATACA
>QIHJ01000208.1 GCA_003229065.1 Candidatus Dadabacteria bacterium | reverse complement strand
GGTAATTGTTGCTATCGGACGAGGAGCCGTACCCCTGTTGCGCAATTCTTATATAATGCCTAGTATCCCAGTTTGTCCATATCTCAAGCAAACTGTCCGGATACATATCTTGAATCAGCAAATAAGAGACGTAAGAAAAAAGGTACGTGCCTAATATTGTTATGATAATTACAGGCAATAATTCTTTTATGGTGTCTTTATAATTCATTTCGCACCTACTCTCTCAAATGAGCCGCGACTATATATTTTCTTGACCGTTCAATCCATGCTTGAATATAATGTTATTTTATAAGAAGGTTACAATGAATATATCAAATCCGAGCTATAAAAGAAACTCCGTACTGATTGCAGCCGCACTATTCTTCCTGTTTTCATTTATCTTATATTTTATCACCCAGCCGGCTGTACCCGACCCCTTTAACTATTTCATATACCTAGCAGACGCTTTACTTAGCGGCAGGCTTCATCTCCTGGACACTCCGTTTTATTTTGAAGAGCTCATTATACAGGATGGTCTGTCATATACCATTTATCCTCCGATGCCGGCTTTGCTCTTAGTGCCGTTCGTAGCGCTATGGGGGTTATCTTTCAGCCAGGTATTCGCCTCTATAATCTTTGGCAGTGTAAATGTCTCACTTGTCTTCTTACTTATGAGGAGCCTGACCGAGAGTCTTCAGAAGCAGATTTGGATGACTCTCCTCTTCGGGTTTGGAACAATTCACTGGTACACGTCGACAATCGGATCGGTATGGTACTTTGCGCATATCGTCTCGCTCTTTTTTCTCCTTCTCGCTATAATTGAGACGTTCGGACAGCGCAGAGTGTTTTTAATCGGCCTCCTTTTAGGGGCTTCATACTGGTCCAGGATTCCAACTGTGTTAACACTTCCGTTTTTTATTGTAATGCTCTCAGACCTATGGCTTCCCGTATCACGCACCGACTCTCTTATTAAGAGGGTTAAATTAAAACCGCTTCTGCTTTTAGCTCTGGGGGTCGGAGTATTCGTGCTACTTAACTTCCTCTATAACTATTTACGCTTCGGCTCGCCCTTTGATGTAGCGTATTCCATGCATACCGTATCAGAAGCAAAGGCCAAGGTATCGCCCTGGTTCGATCAGGGGCTTTTCAGCCTCTCCTATATGCGTCACCACCTATATACTTTCCTCCTCCAACCGCCCGCTTTCATAGAAACTTGGCCCTACATCGTCCCCTCAAAAGCAGGGCTCAGCGTTCTTATTACAACGCCTGCGTTTATCTTTGCTTTCGCCGCAGGCATTAGAAACCGCCTCGCCCTCGCATGCTGGCTGGCTGTTATTCCTCCGGCTCTTCTGATCTTTTCAAAGAGCGGCACGGGATGGACCCAGTTCGGTTACCGCTATGCGCTGGATTTCTATCCGTTTCTTCTCCTGCTCACTTTTAAGGGTATTCCGCAAGAGCTCAAGTGGTATCATAAATTATTAATTATTCTAGGTATCTTAGTCAATCTATGGGGGGTTTTGTTCATTAACAGGCTCGAATTGTACGAGCTTTATTGACCTCTATAGACATCTTAAGTACTTTTAGGTTTACCTGAAATTATATTCCGAGCTTTCTATATGATAACACGTCTCCGCGAGCCCAGATACCTTATCCCGTTAGCCATATACGCCCTGATAATTATAGCTATATTGGTTATGAAGTTTTTTATCCCCTGGCCCTACGTAACATCTGTCACAGCCCTTTTAATGCTTTCCGTGCCTATAGTCACGGGAAGCGGTTCTTCAGGGCTCGGATGGGACTTGAGAGGGGTTATTACCGGGATAATAGTATCCGTCGTCCTGCTTCTCATATACACAGGAGCCATTGCTCTCATAGGTCTCTACACTGGCAAATCTCTTTCGTTCCGTATGCTTTCCTATACCTTTATTTTAGTACAGCTCCTTTTGGTGGCGCTCCCCGAAGAGGTGTTTTTCAGGGGCTACCTTCAAAATAAGCTCGGAAACAATTTAAAGGGTATTATAATCGTAAGCCTGCTGTTCGCAATCGGCCATTTAATAACATTATGTCTCGGTGGAAACTATAGTATGTCCCTATGCTCTCAGGCCCTCCTCACGTTCTTCCCGTCTCTGGTTATGGGCTACCTCTATTTAGTCACGGGCACCCTCTGGGCGAGCATCATCTTTCATTTTCTAGCCAATGTTGTCCATATAGCAATCGGGTTATCGTAAATTCCGAAAAATAGATACACTGTCTAAATCTCGGTAAGCTTCTAAGGAGATTTGTTACTAATAAGTGCTTATCGCTTTTTAATTTTAAACAGTAGTACTAAACAATTAATGTGAGTCAATTAATGAGAAAGAATGCCATTATAATAGGGGCGAGTTCGGGTATGGGGAAGTCTCTGTCTATGGTCTTATCACGAAACGGTTATAGACTCGGGCTTAGCGGTCGAAGACTTTCCTTATTGGAAGAAATTAAAGAAAGCATATCGGGCGATGTATTCATTCAGGAAATGGATATATCGGATACTACTCAGGCAGAAAAGCAGTTTGAGCACCTCGTAGATCAAATGGGTGATATTGACCTCGTGGTCATAAGTGCAGGGACTGGCCATTTAAACCCTGATTTAGACAGCAGACTTGAATTGGATACGATAAATACGAACGTAAGCGGTTTTGTCATTATAGCCGATGCCGCGTTCAGGCATTTTCTAAAGCTCGGGAAAGGGCATTTAGTCGGGATATCGTCGATTGCTGCGTTACGTGGAAGTGCTGAAGCTCCTTCGTACAATGCATCAAAGGCGTTTGTATCCAATTATTTGGAAGGTCTTCGCTTAAAAGCTCTGAAGCAGAGCCTTGATATATCGGTAACAGACATCCAGCCCGGATTCGTTGACACTAAAATGGCACGGGGTGAC
>QIHJ01000181.1 GCA_003229065.1 Candidatus Dadabacteria bacterium | reverse complement strand
GATTTCAGGCTCTATAGGCTGTTCTACCCTCTTTTTTCTGCGAAGTACTACGCGCGCGCCTTTTCTTCTCTCAACTACCTCGGCTCCGGACTCTGACGTAAATACTCTGACTTTCTCCTGTTCCTCAGCCTGTACGTCCTGAGCTTTAGTCTCGGATTTACCCGGTGAACCGATCTTGTCTATTATTCTTTTAGCTTCCTCGTCAGAAATAGAGCTCGCGTGACTTTTAACCGAAATGCCAAGACCCTTTGCTACGTTTAATATCTCTTTATTGGTTTTATCAAGGTCTCGCGATAGCTCATATACTCTTACATTTGCCATATAAAATACACCTTCACCTTAATCAATACTTTTTGCACTTTTATAAATGCTTTATCGCACTTTACAGATACTATCTTGCTCATAAAACGAACTTTATTAACCCCAAATATTAAGTATATCTAAGTTAGGTTACCAAAATTTAACCTAGTATGCAAAGATTATCCCGCGATTAAATCTGTGTGGGGTAGTCATGCAATGCTAAACTCCTCTTTTTTCCAGCTCTGCAATTAACCGGACTCTGTTATTAATCCGGGTATGGAACTCTGGTATAGAGCTTATTCCTGCTCCGGCTGAGATTCTTCTTCTGACTCTGGCGTTGGCCCAGGTTCGGATTCTGGCTCGGGCTCAGCTTCTGGAGCGGGTTCCTCAGTGAACGTCATTTGCTCCAATTTGTCCTTAAGCGCGAATCTGGCTGCAGTCTGCAGCTTTTCCGCCTCTTCTTCGTCTTTTAGACCACCAGCTTTTATCAAAGTCTCGGGATCGGCAAAAGCTACGTCCTCTAGGTTCTGAAAACCTTCTGAATATAAAAGGTTAGCCGTAACTTCCTTTACATTCGGGAGAGTCATAAGAAGTGTCACGATTTCATTCTGCTCCAACTTGACTTGCGAGTCCGTTTTAATATCTATCTTCCAGTCAGTCAACTGTGATGCAAGTCTTACGTTCTGTCCCCTTCGTCCGATTGCAAGTGAGAGCTGATCGTCGTCCACTATAATTTCCATCGCCTTATTTTCATCGTCGATTATAACTTTATTTACTCGTGCCGGTGAAAGCGCATTGCAAGCGAATCTTGCCTGATCCGGAGACCACGGCACAATATCTATTTTCTCACCCTTAAGCTCCTGAATAACGTTTTGAACCCTGGCTCCCCGCATACCGACACAAGCTCCAACAGGGTCTACATCGGGGTCAATTGACGTAACGGCAATTTTCGTTCTACCTCCGGCATCCCTTGAGATAGCTTTTATGTCGACGATTTGCTCTCCTATCTCAGGCACTTCCGATTCAAAGAGTTTTTTTACAAAATCCCTGTGTGAGCGGGAGAGTATCAACTGCGGGCCTCTTTTTGTCTCTTTAATATCTATCAATATGCCCCTTAGGCGCTCTTTAGGTTTGTAATATTCTCTGGGAACCTGGTGCTCGGGCGGAAGGAAGGCTTCGGTTCTGCCCAAATCCACTATTATGTTTCTTCGCTCAACCCTTCTCACTATACCGCTTATGAGGTCGCCTTTTCTATTTTTGTATTCCTCGTATATTACTTTCCCTTCCGCTTCTTTAATACTCTGGAGGATCCTTTGCTTTGCGTTTTGAATGGCAATTCTTGTGAATTCAGGATTTATTGTTACCCCAATCTGATCCCCGATTTCGGCTTCGGGGTCAAGTGTTTGAGCTTCTTCCAAATCTATTTCAGCACCAGGGTCTTCGATATCCTCCACTACTGTCTTAAACTCAAAAAGCTCCACGTCCCCGTCCTGGTCGTTAAAGTGAACCTCGAGCTCCTTATCCATGTCCTGCATACGGTAGAGCTTCTGCGCTGCGGACAAAACAGCTTCTTCAACAGCCATAACTATTTCATCTCGGTTGATGCCCTTGTCCTTACATACAGAATCCATTACCCGGCTAAGCTCTGTCATTACTGCCATTTTGATTCTCCCTCTATAAATCCAATTCCAAGTTCGCTTTTTCTATGTGGCTGTACGGTATCACGTAAGTACCGCTTTCCGTTTCAACCCTCGCACAGTCGTCTTCGTATTCGAGAAGCTTCCCTATGAACACATTCCTGTCCTGAATCGCTACCTCTGTTTTAATCTTTACCTTCTTGCCTTTATATCTCACGAAATCAAAGGGATTTCTGAGCTCTCTTGTGAGCCCGGGCGACGACACCTCAAGTGTGTAAGAGCCCTCTATCACATCATGTACGTCCAAGAGAGTACCAAGCTCCCTGCTTACATTTGCGCAGTCATCTATAGTTACGCCCTCTTCTCGGTCGATATAAACTCTTAGCATTCCCTTACGGCCCGTGCCCTTAAACACCAGATCGTAAAGCTCAAGCCTGTATTCAGCTAATATCGGCTCTAAGAGCTCTTTAACATTGAAGATTATGTCTTGATCTGAAGCGCTCATTTAAAATTCATTAACCAATAAAAAAAGCGGGTCTGACCCGCTTTTTTCTATTAAAATATTACCCTATGACAGAGGATAGAGCAAGAAACGTCCGCTGTCAAAGAAATTGTGTTCGGAAAACCTTAAGTATATGTAAAAACTGTCAGGAAACTATAATATAATTTGTGCAGTTTCCGTTAGTCTCTATTTAAGCTGATATCGTTGTTCTTCGGATAGCCAACAGAGCTATTATCCCCAAAAACCCCTGCCATTGAAAGAAGTCCCCGATCGGATAGGGTGCACCCTTTGACTGGCTCAGGACGAGCGGGGTTTACTAATCCTACCTATTAGATTTTGTTGCAGCTGAGGAGCTAAAGTCTAAGTGACTACATTACTCCTTTTCCACAAAAGGAGTGGCAAAAAGACGGCACAATTTAACGATGTGTCCCTTGATATCTCGATTTGATATTGTGAAGGATCT
>QIHJ01000437.1 GCA_003229065.1 Candidatus Dadabacteria bacterium | reverse complement strand
AATACACTCCGGGAAAAAAGTGACTGAATTTAAAGGAGTGAATGGTAATGCAAAAGCAATCGTGACCGAAGATGGCGGGGTGTTTGAAGGCGATCTATTCGGTGTGGGAATAGGCGTGAGGCTCAATATAGACTTTCTAAAAGATGCGGGAATTGAAATCGGCAAAGGTGTGCTTGTAAACAGCCAGCTCGAAACGAGTGTGAAAGACGTCTACGCCGCGGGGGATGTAGCGGAGTACGAAGATTCTATTCTCGGCACGAAACACCTTGCCGGCCACATAGAAAACGCCCAGTTTCAGGGGCGCACCGCGGGGCAGAACATGGCCGGGGCATCAGTCGAATACGCGCGGGTCACGGGCTACGACACAGAGGTGTTCAGCAGTATGCTGATGTTCCTGGGCGCGCCCGGTTACGGACAGGAGCACATTTTAAGGGGAAGTGAGGATGCGCCCGCAGGCTCCTTTTCACTCAGGGACGGTAGGTTAGTTGGCGCGCTCCTTATAAACCCCGTCGGGAAGGACATAAAAGCTCTTAGGGGGCTTATCGCTATTAAAGATGTAGCATTTAAGAATTTTGGTGAAAAATTATCTGACCCCAGCTCTGATCTGACGGCATTACTGGAAGAATTAAAGGACTGACTGAAAATTTATGAGCGATGAATTTAAAAAAGAAATAAAAGATTTAGCCCGAAAGTATGAGGAAAAGCTAAGGCATACAACTGCTTCGGAGGGTTCTGACCGGGGAGCGGATGCAGATTTTGAAGCGGTTTTAGCTGAATTCTTTAAAATCTCTGAAGACGGTGCAACAATATTCAATGAATCGGTAAAAGAGGACCGTCTCAAGGTTTACAAGCTGCCCGCGGATTTTCTTGAAATATTTCTTAGTATACCAGGCCGTAGGGGAGGGCTCTCTATCGTATCTCCCGAAAGGCTTGCCGTATTCTTTGACGAAGACCCGGACGTAATTACTGTGATTGGCAAACTGCGCAGCCATGGCAGTAGCATACAAGCGAATGTTAATAAATCACTTCAACTCATAAAAATAAGTTATTCAAAGACTGATAAAGGGTATGAATATAAGGATAATACCGGTAAGGCCCTCGACTCAGGGGAAATAATAGCCGTTATAATTGGCTGGCTTGTATCATCTTAGAAGCTTACGGATGAAGCACGACCTGCGTTAGCGGCGCAAGTATCTAAATAGATGCAATCAGCAAGATAACGCCAACATATCCCTTCCACCTGATAAAAGCTCACTGAGCAGGATAAATTAAAGGAATGTTTACGGCATATTATAAATGCCCTCCTGCTTATTCCGTCATTTTAATAATACGAAGACATACCGACCGAAGGGACTATTCCGCCTTGAAAATATATAAGCGAAAATATATAAGCGTTGTGTCCTTACTGATTCAAGGGCTATGGGTAAGTCGTAAAAAAAAATGGATTGACAAATATTTCTAATTGTGATAGTTAATAGATAGATGGTAATATAGATTAACTGATATCAATAATAAGCATTTCCAGTACGCTGCAGGATGAGTTGATATTATTGGTAATGCATAAAGACTGTATATAAAAGGCAAGAATACAGTCCAAGTAAAAGGTAAGAATATAGTCACAAGCGAGAGCGCATTTGGTAGGATGTGCTAACTACCTCGCTGACTACATTTAAACACAATTTATATTTAGGAGGCTTCTCATGAAAGGAGTATTGATAGCTTTATCGAGAAAGTTGTATCTTTTTTTACCGATTGCGGTTTTTACGGTTTTTGTTGTTTCAAGCATATCTACGAGAGCAGAATCATCCCATATTTCCGTTCAAGAGGACGCCGCTACGGGGATCGCGCTGACCTGCGCTGCGTTGTTAGAAGGCTGCGCGAGACAGCCGGCTCTTTGCGGACTTACGGAAACCCCGGAAAGTGAGTTGCTCATAGATATCTATAATGACGCCGCGGATGACATAAAATCGCTAAATCTTGAATCCTCGCCTGATGATATTGCAACGGCTAAAGGCATTATACATGCGGCGCTTATCACAGCAGTGGCCAGGCAGCCTGAACTTCAAGAGGAGTTGCAAGATATTACAGCTAGTTGCAATGACGACATAGAATCTTTATAGAGCAATTACGGGACTTTATAGCGTTTAATGGGGCGAATTATTTTATATAGTGCTCAGTATACGCCTGTTCCATAAATAACAGGAGTCATCAATATGAATAAAAATAAATTGATCAGGGTCTTTACAACATTAGCGCTGCTTTTCATCTTATCCATAGGAAATATAGGCGGCTGTACCAAAAGCGAAAACGGGGATGACAATAATCCTGAACCCACGCCCTCCGCGAGTCCGCCTCCTGCAACTCCCGAACCGACACCGACTGCGAGTCCGTCTCCTCCAACACCTTCCCCGACACCCACAGCCCCGCCGCAGGTGCCTCCGGTGACACCGGAGCCCCCGGATATCCCGCCGATGCAGGAGACCGGCCAGAAAAATTCCGCTACTGCTATAGCGAATGTCTGCGCAAATTTAATTGAGAGTACATCGGCAAACGAAACTGATGAGCAATTATTGGCGGTTTACAGAGATTCCGTGGAGCAAATAATGAAATTGGACCTGCCTGACGGCTCTTCGGATTTACCTGTGGCTATCGGGACTATAAGGAGCGCATTGATTACCATAACAGCTAGAGCTAGCGAAGAAGTGTCGGAAATTGCGGAAAATCTAGCTTCAATATGTGAAGAAGATATAAACGAACTTTGATTCTCGACATCTGCATTTCTCAGCCGGTGATATTATTGCTGAGCTTCTCTCAAACCTCAGAGGGGAATGTGTATAAGGACAAATACGGGAAAGACTCTATGTCTCGTGGACGTAATAACCCAGGTGTTCGGGTGGATTAA
>QIHJ01000242.1 GCA_003229065.1 Candidatus Dadabacteria bacterium | reverse complement strand
ATTCATGCTCAGAACGACTTACAAAAATAATATCTATTTTATAACTCAGCCCGATCACGCGGCGGTGTCGGGATATTTTGCGGCGCATTGGGGAAACGATAATTTTACGCGCCCCGGATATTACGCGCCTACCGCTGAGCCTGAAAAACTGCGCGCTGAAACTGTGCTGGGCATAGCCGAGCACGATAACGGCTGGTGGGAATGGGAAGCATCTCCAGAGACCGATCCTGACGGCCTGCCGCAAGGACTAATTGCCGTTCTAAAAAACCAGGAAGAAGGCATGAACAGATGGAGACTCGGGATACCCAGGCTGAGCGAAAATCATCCATACGCAAGCCTCCTTATCAGCTATCATGCCTACTGGCTCTATGCCATCAGCAGCCGGGCCGAATCAAACGATGCGTTTATACACCCTCTATTCTGGAAAGGCTCGGATATTTTCGCGGAAGACTCTTCTTCCGGGCTTTCGGGAGACGCGCTCGAAAACGCATTAAAGTTCGTTGGAGAATTAAAGGAGCTGCAGCTTGGTTTAAAAGCTCAAATTAAGCAGGATCAATCTACTCAGGGTTGGCTCGATGACGGGAACTTGCGCCCCCATGTCCGCCTGATACAGCTTTTAGACGGACTTTCACTCTCTATATGCTCTGAGCTGATTTCAGCCCGTGAGGGAGTCTCCAGGGGTTTGGGAAATGACGAGTTTGATTTGCTGCATGTACCGAAAAAGAGCTGGGACGACCGGGTAACGATGAGAGTCTTTCCAAAAGGGAATAGGAAGATAGGACTCGACCCCTACCCCTTTGATCTGAACCCTCTTTCAGTGCATGTGCCTTTGAGAATACTGGAATGCCCGATAGATAAGCCAATACACTTACACCCCTTCTGGCATTCTATACCCACAGAGCTAATCGAGTACGAATTCAGCTCGGCTTAGTAACTATGTACTGCTCAACTTAAAGAATAAAATTAAATGAACCCCTTGAACAAGCCGGGATAAGTTATTATATTTACTCTACTTTAGTATTAATATTTCCTTGGCCGGAGACAAAGCAATGCCTATATATGAATATGAATGTAAAAATTGCGGAAAGATAACCGAAGCGCTGCAGAGCTTCAGCGACCCGCCGCTTAAAAAGTGTGAATATTGTAAAAAGAACAAGCTCGAAAAAATGATATCACTATCTTCATTCAAATTGGAGGGTACCGGCTGGTACGCAACAGATTATGTTCATAAACCGGGGATACCCCCTCAAGTTGAAGATCAAAAGAATCCCGCGGTTTCAGACGGTGACGGAAAAGCTGATACCGCACAGGCAACCGTAGCCGAGTCAGGCACCCCTTCAAACCCGAGTGAGACATTTAAGTCGATAGAGAAAGAGACCAAGAAAGCAAAGACCAAAGCCAAGTCTGCGTAAACCGGATTCCCACCAACCACGACAAGCCCCCCTGCCCTGTTATTTTTTAAGTATCTAGTTCTCCTTCGCTTAAATCTTTCCACTCAGAATTTACGGATTCAATTAACTTAATCTTTTTCATTCGTCGCCAACCTTTAATCTCTTTTTCTCGTGCTATCGCTATTGATACATCATCTGTTTCTTCATAATAGACTAATTTGGTTATATTGTACTTTTTAGTGAACCCTTTAATATTTTTAGTCTTGTGCTCATATACCCTACGCAACAAGTTATTTGTAACACCTGTATATAGTGTTTTTGACTTGTTTGTCATGATGTAAATGTAGTAGTTCATCAGATACTGCCCTATCTGTATTTTACAAATAATACAAACGATTTTTAAAAAAATAAAATACGAGATTCTTCGCTTCGCTCAGAATGACAATATACAAAATAAAAGATGAGACTCTTGGCTCGTCCACTTCGTGTCCGCTCAGAGTGACAACACTCTCATTTTAAGTTTATAATAGATACCTAGCATTATGGATATGGGAATAAAAGACAAGATCGCTATAGTGGCCGCATCGAGTAAGGGGCTCGGCAAGGCGGTCGCACTGGGGCTTGCGAGAGAAGGGGTGAAGCTCGCGATCTGCGCCCGGGGGCAAGAGGAGCTTTACAAGACAGCCCGAGAGATCGAATCCGAGACCTCGACCGAGGTACTAGCGGTTCCCTGTGACGTTTCCAAAACTGAGGATATTGAAAAAGTAGTCACAGAGACGGTTAATAAATTCGGGACCGTGGACATATTGGTCAATAACGCGGGCGGCCCTCCCATAGGCACGTTCCACGATTTTACTCTCGAGGACTGGCAGAGAGCGGTCGAATTGAACCTATTCAGCACCATAACATTCTCAAAGCTTGTAATACCGTATATGAAAGAGCAGAATTGGGGCCGGATCATCAATATGACCTCGTATACGGTAAAACAGCCGGTTGACGGACTTATTCTATCTAACACAGTGAGAGCAGGCATAACTGGGCTTACAAAAACGCTCTCTAACGAGCTCGGGCCTTATAATATTCTGGTGAATAACGTTAGCCCGGGCAGGATCCATACCGACAGAATCACGCAGCTTGCCGCAGAGAGAGCCAAGCGAAGCGGCATAACATATGAGGAAGCGCTTAAGAGTATGGACTCCGGTATTCCGCTCGGAAGAGTCGGACAGCCCGTGGAATTTGCAAACCTTGTCGTATTCCTGGCATCCGAGCGAGCGAGCTATATTACAGGCACGACTATCTTAATCGACGGCGGGCTGAGTAAAGGAATTATGTAGGTAGAAGTAACATAGTATAGGCTGAGCCATGAAACTATACGCTCCTGAAAAAAACATGCCCGTCCTCTTCCTTCTTTATTACCTGATAGCTTCGGGTTCTGTCTCCTCGTCCACACCTATGTTGCACTCGTTTAATACAAAGTACATAGAGATCGAGCAGGGCGTCCGCTCGACCATTCATGTAATCAATGAGCCAAGTGGTATGGTGGTTATATCGGATATATATAATATTAAAATAAGTAACGGGGACAAAATTATTGTCGACGACCGGGGCGGCATCGAGACCGGGCGCATAAGCGGGGTAAAAAGTATTTCACTCGGAGTCCCTATAGGGATTAATTCAGCCCTGGCTGCGGATCTGACAGCCCTTCCCG
>QIHJ01000163.1 GCA_003229065.1 Candidatus Dadabacteria bacterium | reverse complement strand
AAGCGCATAGAGGAGTTTCACTTGCATTTGGCTCAAAGCAACCACAAAGCTGGACATTGGAGTTATTATCAGTCCCATAAACTGCGCAATGAGCTCTGGCCTCGATGGGAGCTTCGAAAGCTCTGAAATAGCCTTAGCATCAAAAACGCTTCCGTCTACGAAACCACCCCTTACCTTAAGCATCGGGGCGTCTTTAATCGCATCGACGAAAACCTTTGCTACTGCAGAGGGGTCGCTCTCACATATCGCAACCGCTGTAGGGCCATCAAACAATTCGTCTATCTGTTCGATATCGGTATCTTTGGCAGCTAACCTGAGTAGCGTGTTTTTAACAACCCTGAACTCGGCTTGGGCACCCCGCACATCCTTTCTGAGCTTTTCCATCTCAACTACGGAAAGCCCTATATACTCAACGACCATTACCGATGGACTGGTTTTAAAGGCTGCGTTAAATTCCTTGATCTGCTGATCTTTAGCTGCTCTCGTTAACATTACCGTCTCCTTAATGAATAACCGACACTACAAAACCAAGTTACCTGAATATTATGCCTATGCTGCGATTCGGAACCCTTTGAGTATTTCACGTACGTCAGAAAAATCTATCTTTATACCGGGACCCATTGTATTTGAAACTGTTATCTTCCTTATAAAAGTCCCTTTTGAAGACGAGGGCTTCATCTTGACAAGAGAGTCCATAAATACGAGGAAATTATCCTTTAATTTATCTGTGCCGAAGGAAACCTTACCTAGCGGGGCGTGCACTACGCCGCCTTTATCGTTTTTAACCTCGATTCTGCCTGCTTTTGCCTCTTTGACCGCTTTTTCAATCTCAAAAGTAACTGTGCCCACCTTGGGTGTCGGCATAAGCCCTCTGGGCCCTAGAACCTTTCCAAGCTTTGCAACCATGCTCATAACGTCCGGGGTTGCTATTGAAACATCGAAATCAAGCCAGTTCTCATTTGAGATTTTATCGATTAAATCCTCAAACCCCGCATGATCGGCCCCCGCGGCCTTGGCTTCTTCAAGCTTGTCGCCTTTTGCGAATACCAGCACTCTTATGTCTTTACCAATTCCGTGAGGCAGCATCATACCGGTTCTGATCTGCTGGTTTGCCTGTCTCGGATCTATACCGAGCTTGACGGATACTTCAACAGTCTCATCAAATTTGGCAGTCTTTGTTTCTTCTATAAGTTTAATGGCTTCCAGAAGCTTATAACTTGCCTTTGAATCGATTAACCCGCTTACCTCATTGTATTTTTTCCCTTTCTTTGCCACTGCTTATCTCCTTATTAGTGCGATCACAATTGCGTGATCCTGTTTAATTTACATCTATACCCATGCTTCTAGCCGTACCTTCAACGATCTTAGACGCAGCCTCTATACTGTCCGTATTCAGATCTGGGAGCTTAGTTTTTGCAATCTCCTCCACCTGAGCCCTGGTTACCTCCCCTGCTCTCACCTTGGGCACTTCACCCGAACCTTTACTTACCTTTGCAGCCTTTTTCAATAAATAAGAGACCGGGGGCGTCTTAACAATAAAGGAAAAAGACTTGTCGGCGTAAACCGTTACGGTCACCGGTAGAAGCCCTTCCATTTTAGATGTATTTGCATTAAATGCTTTACAGAACTCCATGATATTTACACCGCGCTGTCCGAGCGCCGGACCTACGGGCGGGGAGGGAGTCGCTTTACCTGCATCTACAAGTAGTTTTATATATCCGTCTATCTTCTTCATACTAAATCTTCTCCACTTGATTATAATCCAGTTCTATGGGTGTGGTTCTCCCGAATATTGTTACAAGCACCTGCACCTTTGCTTTATCGGGCTTCACTTCCTCTACCACTCCTGAGAAATTGGCAAACGGCCCTTCAATTACTTTTACCGTCTCACCTCTTTCAAAACTGATCTTGGGTTTGGGCTTTAACGTACCCTCTTCTACCTGTTTCTTTATCTTCTGTACTTCCTGCTCCTCTATATCGGGAACCGAGTCAGGATCTATAATACCGTCCCTTATCTTCCCCCCTACAAAACCTATTACTTTAGGAATATTTCTTATAAAATGCCAGCTCCTGTCGTTAAGCTCCATTTTTACCAATATATAGCCGGGGAAGAACTTTCTCACAGAAGTCTTTTTCTTCCCGCCCTTAAGGGGCTCTACTATAGTTTCTGTCGGGACAAGCACTTCACATACGAGGTCCTGAAACCCTTCGGGAATCATTCTATCCTCGATATATGACTTTACCCTGTCCTCAAAACCTGTATTCGTATGTATCACGTACCACCTGTCAGCCATGAATTTCTGTTATCTCCCTATCTTCTATCTTGTCTAACCCAATAAGAGCTTGGCACCCATTGAAAAAAGAAAATCTACCAAGCCTAAGAAAGCCGCAAAGACTCCTGATATAACAACTACGGCCAATGTTGATTTCACGGCTTCGGGCCTGGACGGCCAGGTAATGCGCTTAGCCTCGGTCTCAATGTCCGTTGCGAATTGTGTAATATTCTCGCTAAATTCACTTATTTTACTCATAGTTATATTCCGCTTGCACGAATTTCTTTATATACAGGGCAGGAGGGAATCGAACCCCCAACCGCTGGTTTTGGAGACCAGTGCTCTACCTAATTGAGCTACTGCCCTTCACATATATTCCTGTTATTTCGTTTCCTTATGCAGTATATGGCGCCTGCACCATTTGCAATATTTTTTAAGCTCGATCTTCTCACGGTGAGTTTGCTTATTCTTGATAGTTGAATAATTGCGTCTCTTGCACTCATCGCAAGCAAGCGTCACGACTACTGTATTATCACCCATATTCTAAGTTCTACTCCGTAATTTTAGTAACAACACCAGCACCAACGGTTCTTCCGCCTTCCCTGATTGCGAAGCGCAGCTGCTCCTCCATCGCTATGGGCGCTA
>QIHJ01000133.1 GCA_003229065.1 Candidatus Dadabacteria bacterium | reverse complement strand
ATGTACAGATCCCTACCACGTTAGTCGCGTGCGTCGACAGCTCTATAGGCGGGAAGACCGCGGTAGACACCTCGCACGGGAAAAATCTGATCGGCTCGTTCCACCAGCCGTGGAGAGTGTACATAGATGTGGAAACCCTTAACACTCTGGATGAAAAAGAGATACGGGAAGGTCTGGCCGAGGTAATTAAATACGGAGTAATAAGTGACGGCTCGCTATTTTCATATGTCGAAAATAATCTCGACAAAATATTTTCCTATGATCACCAAGCACTGACCCATATTGTGAGAAGAGGTTGTGAGATTAAAGCCCGGGTGGTAGAGAGGGACGAAAGAGAATCTGATCTCAGAAAAATACTTAACTTCGGACACACTATCGGGCACGCAGTCGAGAACTTGTCGGACTATACCGTTTCACACGGGCAGGCAATCTCCATCGGAATGGCCGCAGAAGGAGAGCTTGCGCTCGAAATGGGACTATGGAAAAAAGAAGAGCACGAGAGGTTAATCGCACTCCTGGAGAAAGCGGGGCTTAGAACCTGTTTGCCCGACGGAAGTGATATTCAAGATATAATAAATACTATGAAGCTCGATAAAAAATCAAGAGCAGGCCGGATTGAAATGGTTCTGCCTGAGACTATCGGGGGAATGTCCCGAAGCCAAGATGGCTATGCGCATAAGATGGATGAATCCTTCATAGAAAAGGTGCTTTAAAATCCTCCACAACCACCCTTTGTAGGAACGCTGATGACAAATCGCGAGATATACCCTGTTCTGGATATTTCGGAAATTTGTATTCCGATCGATACTGAGGAGCTCTTCGGCAACGATAAATTATGCGCTCTGGAGGTTGGTTTCGGGGACGGAGACTTTTTAATAGAGACTGCGGATCTAAGGCCCGATATTAACTTTATCGGCATAGAGATCAAAAAAAAGAGATTCAATAAAGCTGTTAAAAAAGCCCTCAGGGGAAAAGTGCCTAACGTTAAATTCCTTCATATGGACGCAAACATAGCATCGGCTGAAGTATTTAAGCCCGATACTTTCAATGAAATCTATATTAACTTCCCCGACCCCTGGCCCAAGGATAAGCATGAAAAGAACAGGATACTGAAAGTCGAATTTCTAAGTAAGCTGTCTAAAGTTTTGAAACCGGACGGTAAACTTGAAATAGTGAGCGACCACCGGAGTTATATTCAGGAAACTCTCGACGCATTTAAGCAATTGTCTGTCTTTATTAATAACTATGCCGAACCCGGGTATCGGAACGAATCGGAAGGGCGTTTAGAAACTAAATTCGAGAAGGGGTTCAGAGAGGAAGGTAGAAAAATTTACTACCTAATGTTTACAAACAGCAAATGATTCAAGATAATATCTGTATAGAGCAAGAATAAATTGTATAAGCTAGTGCTTGTATGATGGGTATGAAGTCAAATGGGTCGGGTATATTAAGTGGTTGCCTGAAAGGTTATATGTATAAAGCTAAATTCAGAATCGGAGGATTTGATCGATGCATAGGACTACAGCTTATATAGGAATATTATTTACAGCAGTAATGCTCTCTGGCTGTTCAGGCGGAGGTTCGGGGCCCGGATATCTGTTTCAGATAATTTTTATCGTTCTTCCCATGGTAGGTCTCGGCCTCTTACTCCTTAAGAGGAGCGAAAGCACGAACGACTCTCTATATATCTTAGAGGGACAGCTTAAAAGACTTTCTGCCAAATTGGATGGTCTGGAGGAAAAGGTCTCAGAGCTAACTCAAAAAGGAGCTAAACCCAGAACGAAGAAGTGATTGAAAGCTAGCCATTAACGCTTTTTATTGTTATCACCCTTTTTTATATTCAAACCGCCCTGAGAGTTCTCAAACGCCTGTATCTGATATTCTATTGGAACGTGGCCCAGGTCGTTTGTAGCGTGAAGAACCCCGTTTTCATCCTTCCACATAAAGAACCCTCTCTTTACTCCCGGAGAAAACCCCTCATTACCGCTTTGTCCGCTCGTAGGGGAGCTAACTGATTGAGAGCTCTCCACAGATCCGGGCTTTTTCTCTTCTTCAGGCTTTTGTCTGACCTTTTCCCTTTCCATCCTTTTTCTTTTGAGCTCGGCGTTAACCTCAAGATTACTCTGTCGTTTTTCCGTTGTACCCAGCGTGCCGACTCCGTCCCTGTAATCTATATCCACACTCTCAGAGAGTGTGGATAAACCAAAATTATTCAAATCCTCTCTCGGTGTGACAATATAGTCGGGGAAATCAGGGGGCGGCTGAATTACATCCGGCGTTTGTGCAGCGGGGGGGCTAGCTGGAGAATCCTGTGCTTCGGAGCTCTGGGGAATTAATACTAAAAGACCAAACAATAAATATACTGCCGGTATATAAAGCTTATCCATCAAGTTCCTCCGTATTTAGTGCTTAAGTAAACTATACACCTCTATATTCAAACGCACAACCGGGTATATTCTAGCATTTTTATTATTAAAATGCAATATGAGGTCTATAGTGTAAACAACTTAGATGATTACATATTTATTGCCAATCAAGAGTCAGAGGTAATGTGGAGATGATACCAGTAAAAAGCAGCTATAACTAATGAGTGTGTAATCCTACCCTGGGCTACAATTTTAGGGATATCAGCAGCCGCTACGCTAAAGGTTTGAATATCCTCAGTATTATCAAATTCAGGCTCTTTCACTTTCACAGCAGATTGAGCCAAGAAGGTGTAACACTTGTTATCTTGAATTGCGGGGTTAGGCACAATCTCCCCTATACAAACCCACTTTTCGGCTTTATGACCAGTCTCTTCCAGAAGCTCCCTTTTGGCGGCTTCGATGGGGGCCTCTCCAGGATCAATCATTCCTCCCGGAATCTCAACGGTCACGGCGCGGATTCCGTGCCGAAACTGCTTGATCAGCAAAATTTCTT
>QIHJ01000228.1 GCA_003229065.1 Candidatus Dadabacteria bacterium | reverse complement strand
CATACACCATATCTGTTATCTCGTTGACGATATTGAGGCTGTGCTAAGTAGACTTAAAGAGCGGGGAGTGAGGCTTATTGACGCATCCCCCCGTCCGGGCGCCTATAACTCCAGGGTCGCTTTCATCCATCCAAAGGCAATGAACGGAGTACTTATAGAGCTTGCCGAGATCAATAAAGCGGAATAGAAAATAGGGCGGTGAATTTAGGAATATAACTTTTTTCACCGCCCATAAAGTGCTTAAGAGTGATAGTCGTTTTTGGCACTCATTCTAAATGGATACAAGCTCTGCGTCATAGAGCCACTGCCTCTCGTCATCAAACTGTGACGGACAATCTTCAGGAGTGATGCTCACCATAAGGTGGTAGTGGAGGAGTAATAAACGAAACTCTTTCCGTGCCGACTCCCGACCGTTCATGTCCAAACCCTAACCCCCATAAGCACGCTAAGCAGTAAAGCACGACCACTTAGTAACAGTTTCAGAGTAAAAAATAGGCCATAACGGCTATAACCAGTGCCGAGATAGCACTATGCCCACTCTTATCATCTCCCGCTGCTTTATTCTCTCCGTGCCGAATACCAGAGCGTTAGGCGGCGTGGCGACAGGGAGCATAAATGCGCACGATGCCGCTATACCCGCGCTTAGAGCCAGCACATCGGGTGAGGAGAGCGAAAGCTCCTGACCGAGGGTCAGAAATATCGGGACCATGATCGCCGCGCTTGCTGTGTTTGAGGCAAACTCGGTCAGAAATATCATGAGTGTTACTGCGCCCAGAATAAGTATAAAAAGTCCGTAAGTGGACATATCGGATTCAACAAGCCCAACCAGGTAACTGCTCGCCCCCGTCTCTCCCAATATGCCGCTTAAAACAAGGCCCCCTCCGAATAGGAGCAGCACCCCCCAGTCCGTAAACCGCTCTACCTCTTTCCACTTAATCGTCCTGAATAACACAAGGAGTACAATTGCAAATACAGCAATCAGCGAGTCAAAGTTTTTTTCTATTCCTAAGATCGAAGACAGGGGTTTACTGAAAAGCCAGAGGAGTACGGTGAGTGTAAATATTGCGGCGACCTTGTAGCTCTTAGGATTTCTGAATACCTGCTCGACGGTCGTTTTACGAACCGTCCCGGTCTCAGGAAGTACGGGTCTTAATTTAAAATAGAGCACTACTATCATTATTGGGAACAATACCAAAACGGCGGGGAGACCTATCTGGAGCCATTCGCTAAAGCTCAAACCCAGGTTCGCTGCAGTGATCGCGTTTGGCGGGCTCCCTACAATAGTTCCTATCCCTCCGATATTAGCAGAATAAGCGACCCCGAGCAGGATGAATGTTTCATTTGCGGTATTTTTTTCTTTAAGACTCGCTATCAGGCCTAGGGCAACGGGAAGCATAATAGCAGTAGTTGCGGTGTTACTTATCCACATGCTGAGAAACGCTGTAGATACAAATAATCCCAGTATCGAGTACAGCATTTTTGTGCCGGCTGCTTTCATTATATAGCCTGCAAAAAGCTCATCCAGACTGTACTTATGCAGCGCTGCGGCCAGACCGAACCCCCCCAAGAACAAAAATATTATCGGATGCGCAAAGTAGCTGAGAGCCTCTTTAACATTGAATATGCCGGTTAATACGGCCAATACCGGGACAATCAGCGCCGTAACAGTTACGGGCAAGGCCTCGGTAAGCCAGAGTACTGCAATGAAAAGTAATATAGATAGTCCTTTCAGTACATTTTCTTCAAGAGGGACAAATTGGAATAGAGCCAAAGAGCAGAGTGCGCTTATTATGATAATCAGATATTTACTCATAATGAGACCGTGCTGGATTTGAAAGCCGCTCCGATTATTAAAGTCCGGCTCAAGACTAATTTACACAAATATCACGAAGTTTTTGGGTAGGGCTTACTTGGAGGGTACTTTTTCCAAAACCCACAGTTTCTTCTTAGTCCATCTCCCCCATCCGGGGTTATGCAGTAGGAACTTTCCCTTAAATTTCTTGCCGTTTACGGAGATTATATATTTTATGCTGTTTTTGGTTTCAATACTGTATGAGCCGCTGTCCCAGGTCTTGAGCTCTCCCTCGCCATATCCGTCCTTAATAACGGTATCCTGAGCTTCGTTAAACGAACCCTTTTCTCCCCGCTCTTCTATTGCAATTTTCCTGTCTTCTTCAATCTCCGGTATGCCGCGGGGTAATATCCATGATCTCGTATCTCCGTTTTGCTCAAGAGTCAGATCATAGTGAGGTCTCTTAGTTTTATGAAGCTGAATAATAAATCTAGAGGTTCCGTTCATAAATAAGCTTTAATCCCTTGAGCGTCAGGAACTCGTCAACCGACTCGATTGCTTTACTCTCTGTCGATATCAGGCTTGCCGACCCGCCCGTGGCTATAACGCCCGGGTTCGTTTTCATCTCTTCTCTGATATTCGCCACTATACCGTCTACAAGCCCGGCATAGCCGTATACAATGCCCGACTGTATGCTCTCGACGGTAGTTTTTCCGATCACATTTTCGGGTTTTATTATCTCTACTCTCGGGAGCTTCGAGGCCTCGCGGTATAGCGCCTCTGCCGATATCAAAAGCCCGGGCGTGATTGTACCGCCCATATACTCGCCCTTTTCAGAAATGCAGTCAAAGGTTATCGCCGTTCCGAAATCCACTACTATCACGCTGCCTTTATACTTCTCAAAGGCGGCTACCCCGTTACAGATTCTATCCGCCCCGACCTCTTTTGGGTTATGGTACAGAATTGGCATACCCGATTTGATTCCGGGGCCCACGACCGTGGAGTCCACATTAAAATATGTATTTATGGCGTTCGTGATCGTTCCGAGTATCGTAGGTACCACGCATGATATGGCGGCGCCGTCGATGGATTTTAAATCTATCTCTCTAAATTGAAGAAGCTCCCTAAAGAGGAGCCCATATTCATCCGAAGTCTTTGACTTGTCGGTCCCGATTCTCCAGTCGCATACTATCTCGTCTCCGTCAAAGAGTCCGAAAACTATATTTGTGTTACCTATATCTACGGCAAGTATCATGTTAAAATTCCCGGGTTATCCATCACCATTATTACTATCTTTACTTAAGCCCCCACCTTCTCCGAAGAAACCACTCTCCGGAAAGAAGCCCGATCAGAAGGAAGAAAACCCCCGGACTGTCCCAGAGCTCTACAGTCTCATAGCCCATGATCGTCCTCTTTTTCCTGTTATCTATACCGAGCTTTTTCGCGCTCTCATCCGTAGTGATGAATCTACCCCCTGTTTTTTCAGCTATTGATTTAAGGAGTTCTTCATTAGCTGTTGGACCCCTGACTTCATTCTCCGCAGGCTCTACGGTAAATGTACCATTAATATTGGAGTCGGTAAACAAATGGTACTCTTCCTCCGAGACTGTAACGCTATAATTTCCGTATTCACTGACCCTTGTCTCACCGCTGTATCTGTTCTCAGATGTTTTTTCGATACTTATTTCCATCTCGTCTCCGTCAGGGAAGCTCAGCACAGGCGTGGCTTTAGCCTCTGTAATATCCGATTCCGACCCCCTGAGTAGAATTTTAGGACTGTCTCCTGGATTATAGATCGCTTTGTCCGTGCTTACTCTTATATTCTGAAGCTCCGGATCGTCCACGAACCAAAGGAAAAGTCTGTTCCAGAACTTCCCGTAGTAAGGAGATAAGTCCCCTTCGCCGGCGCCCACAAAATTCCACCTCCAGGATGAATCGGACAGGAACGCGGCCACTTTTCCCGACTCTACCTCACCCACTGCAAGAAGCGGCTCTCCTTGTGGGGTCTTGAGCAGTGTCGCTGCCTCTGGGTCCACGCCGTTTACGAGATTCAGCCCCTGAAGCTCAGGCATATTTGCCCAGTATCTCTCATTCTCGTCCTTGTTCGGTATTATTCTCATTATCGGGTGATTTCTTCCCGCCTGAGTGAGCTCGGGTCTGAATGCCTGATCACTTATCGAATCAGATAAAGTGCGGGGCAGATAATCGAGCTCCACGGGTAATATGTCCGAGATCGGCGTTCTTCCGTAGTTTCCGCTTTCAAAGCTCTTGTTGCCTCCTATCATCAGGAAGGCTCCTCCCTCCTGGGTAATATAGTCCTTAATGCTCCTTAAATGAAAGCCGAAAATTCCGTAGGGCTGGAAATTGAAATTCTGGAATATAACGACGTCAAAGGTCTTAAGCTCACTCCCGAAAATTTCGTTTACGGGAAAGGGAATCAGGCTTAGCTCGCTCTCGGATGCGAATACGAGGTCCGAGGGGTCGCGCAGGATAAAGAAGGAAACGAGATCGATGTTAGGGTTTCTTTTCATCGCCCTTCTCATAAACCTGACGTCCCAGGAAGGGCTCCCGGCTACATGAAGAACCCGTATCTTGTTAATAATAACTTCGGTATAAAAAGATTTTTCGTTATTTTCGGGAATCAGATCGCCGGATACTTTAGGCACTGAAACGGTGTAGATTTTTCTCCCGAGCGTAATAGGGTTTATTTCGAAGCTTACGCGTCCTTCCTTGGTCTTTGGAGGCATATAGACCTCTTTAATTGAAATAAGCCTGTCGTCTTCATAGAGTGAAACCGGCAGGTCTATTCCGTCTTTTCTATTCGTCTTAACTACTACTTCAACGGGGAATTCGTATCTGAGAAATGTTACTTCGCTTGCGTTTATATCATCTATCCACACATCGTTCTCGGATGCGCCGGATACAGGGCTTACAGAGCTGAGTGGGAAATCCAGCTCCCCTAATTCATCCAGAATACCCCGAGACGAATCCTCCTCGTTCCCGCCGTCAGAAATTAGTATCGCGAGGTCCGTTTCTCCCCTCTCTCCCTTTCCCTTAAGCTCA
>QIHJ01000422.1 GCA_003229065.1 Candidatus Dadabacteria bacterium | reverse complement strand
CAATGTTGGCTGACACGTTAACACCAAACCCGCTAAGCGCGGCCTCAAGCTTGAGACCTCCCCGGCTTACGTATTTCTTTGAGGAATCCTTTACCGTAATATCGGAGTCTGCTTTGACCAGCGCGCCCGCCTTATCTACGCGCTCGCCGTCCACGAACACAGCGCCCTGCATAATAAACGAGCGGGCCTGCGCTCTTGTCGGCGCAAGCTCTTTTTCTACAAGAAGCGTGTCCAGTCTGTCTTTGGTCTTTTGTACCGACATGAGCACTAGTTTAGGATTTTCTTCCGCCAAGATACTGGGCTATTTCCTTTAAGGGGCGAGCCGCATCGCCAAATTCTGAAAGCGCTTCCACAGCGGATTGCGTAAGCTCAGACGCCCTTTCCTTTGACGCTTCAATTCCGGCAATATGTGCGTAGGTAGCCTTTTCGTTCCTTGCGTCATTTCCGCTCTCTTTTCCCATATCGCCCACTCCGACGACATCCAGCACATCGTCGACAATCTGAAACGCAAGCCCTACAGATCTCCCGTATATAGCAAGCTGCTCCAGCTGTCTTTCGTCCGAGCCGCCTATCTTGGCCCCCGCCGTGACGGATACTTCGATTAGAGCGCCTGTCTTGAGAGAATGCATAAGCTCTATATCCTGGAGTGATAGCTCGCCGCCGTCTTCGGCAAGCGTCTCGATCTGCAGATCAATCGCCTGACCCCTTATCATACCCCGCGAGCCCGCGGCTTTAGATATATCCCTTACTATTTCGCATAGGGTTTCCGCCTCTATGCCTGAAGACAGGCCTTCGTTAACCATAACGTAGAACGCATCTGTAAGCAGAGCGTCTCCTGAAAGTATTGCGGCCGCCTCACCAAACACAGTGTGGTTCGTTGGAACCCCCCGGCGGAGCGCGTCGTCGTCCATTGAGGGCAGGTCGTCGTGGATAAGTGAATAGGTGTGGATCATTTCGATTGTGCAAGCCAGTGGAAGCGCTTTGTCGGCATTACCCCCGATTGCCTCACAGGCGGCTATTGAGAGTATGGGCCTGAGCCTCTTTCCTCCTGCAAGAGCGCTGTAGCGTATGGACTCTTCAAGAGTCCCGAGCGGCGCACCGGGATTTCTGAGAAGGGAGTTCAGCTTATCCTCTATGAGCTTCTTTTTATCGCTAAGGTAAGTATCAAGATCAAACGGCATATCACTATTCTTCGGGCTCGAAATCCTCCAGCTTTAAATCACCTTCCGAGTCCCGGACAAGTATCTCTACCTTCTTTTCGATTTCGTTTAGCTTTTTGTGAGAGTAGCCTATCAGCTTTGTGCCTTTCTGGAACAGCTTGATAGAGTCCTCTAGCGGGAGGTTGCCACTCTCGAGCTTATCTATTATTTCCCTAAGCTCCGTCATTGCTTTTTCAAATGATTTCACAGAAAAGTAGTTTATCTTTGTTGCCGGGGAAGCACAAGGTAACGCATGATGCAGAACTGTTCACCCTTCGAGAGCCTCAGGGCGCGCGGGTTTTGTTCTACAGGTGCTTGTATGATAGAGATTGCTTCAGCCGCTTCGCACCCTTGAAGTAACTGCAAAAAAAGAGCGGACGCGTGGTAAGCCGCCCGCTCTTAAATTGTGTTCAGTTTTATCGGACTGAATACGGTTCCCTCAGAGGGAGCCGAGTAATAATAATTTTACTGGGTGTCCGAACCGTCTCCGGCATCGTCGTCCGAGTCATCGCCGGTGTCGTCAGCCATATCGCCTGAATCCTCAGCCGGAGCTTCCTCTACGACTTCCTCTACTTCTTCAATAACCTCTGCCGGAGCTTCCTCTACTTCCTCGACCACTACCTCTTCCTCACCGGCGGGTTCCTGCTGTGCCGGCGGACAAGCTATAAGCGCAAGAGCGAACGCTCCCACGAATAAAAACATGAAAAATTTACCCAATATAGACATATAACCTATACCTCCTCTAACGTGTTTATAATTGTAGAGGGAGTATTATTATTCCTCCCTCTACAAGGACTTTACTATATTTAGGGACTTAATACCACCTTTTAATATAAAAGACGATATAATAACTCCTGGGGAGCGGTAAGCCCGGGCAGACCGGTAATACGTATAATGTAGAAGGAGGGTCTGAGAATGAAGCTGATAAATAATGTCGCGGTAGTCACGGGAGGCGGGAGCGGAATCGGGCTTGCGGTGGTGGAGAGGTTCCTCGGGGAAGGGGCGAGCGTGGCGGTAAACGACGTGGATGAGGACAGCGCGCGTGAGGGTTTATCAAACCTGAGCGACTCAACGGGCAACTTTGTTTTTATAAAGGGCGACGTATCCGATGCAGGGGATTGCAGGGGTCTCATCGAGGCAGCCGTCGGAGAGTTCGGCGATGTAGATATACTCGTGAACAACGCGGGGCTCCAGCATGTGGCTCCCCTTATGGAATTCCCGGAGGAAAGGTGGGAGCATCTGCTGGGCGTTATGCTTTCGGGCGCGTTTTACTGCACCAAGTACTCGCTCCCGCTTATGATAAAACGGGGAGGGGGCAGGATCATTAACATGTCTTCGATGTACGGGCTGACCGGGGTTAAGTACAAGGCTGCGTACGTAACTGCCAAGCACGGTCTGTTGGGACTTACCAAAGTAACCGCGCTGGAGCACGCAGAGGACAATATAACAGTAAACGCAGTATGCCCGAGCTTTGTGAGAACCCCGCTCCTGGAGAAGCAGCTGGACGACCAGGCCCGTGCGCACGGTATAGACCGTGAAGAGGTAATAGAGAAAGTCATACTTGCCGACGCCCCCGTGAAAAGGCTCCTCGATCCCGAGGAAGTAGCAGAGCTCTGTCTGTATCTTACCTCCGAAGCTGCAAGGAATATAAGCGGCTCTGCCATACCGATTGACATAGGATCAACAGCAGGCTAGCGGATAGCATCCGCAGGCGTTCTAAAAGATATTCATGGCGGAT
>QIHJ01000421.1 GCA_003229065.1 Candidatus Dadabacteria bacterium | reverse complement strand
AATAAAATTTTCTGGACAGATGAAAATTCAATGTATGTAATGATGAAAACAGAATAAAAAGGATTAACTGTATTGCTCCCGTTTTGTCAAGTGCCATCTACATATTATATTTTCCTACTTTGAATGGTCTACAGGATATGGTTGGTTTTGTTTTAAATTGCCAGCCTTATCAATAGGTTGAGCCTCGACGTAAATGCGTTCTACTCTATGGATTTTATTATCCTCATCATAATAAATTATGAATCTGTCATGTTTCTCTGACCCTGCGGCTAACTACATTGGAGTGCCGATTACTTCCCAAAGCCCCAGTGTAAGTACATCCATATAATAGGTTCATAGAAGAGGTTAAATTTTTTGAATTTAGCTCTTTATTCTTAAAATTATTGTATTTACGATTCTAAAGTATACAGAGCTTGCCAAAAGGCACGCAAAACACTTAAGAATACACGGCTGCTTTTAAGCTCTCTGCCTGATAATAAGTGGTAAGAGAATCTACAAACTCGTCCAGGTCCCCTTCGAGGATAGCTTCGATCTTATAGAGGGTAAGCCCGATCCTGTGATCGGTAATCCTCCCGTCTTTAAAATTGTAGGTCCTGATTTTCTCACTGCGCTCCCCGGTACCCACCTGGCTCTTCCGAGTGTCCGCAATCTCGCTCTTCCGCTTCTGCTCTTCTATCTCATAGAGCTTCACCTTGAGCATCCTCATTGCATGCGCCCGGTTTTTATGCTGTGAGCGCTCGTCCTGGCACTGAACTACAATTCCCGTAGGCATGTGCGTGATCCTTATCGCGGAATCGGTCTTATTCACGTGCTGACCGCCGGGCCCTGAAGCCCTGTAGGTGTCTACCTTGAGGTCCTTCTCGTCTACCTCCACTTCCACATCGTCGGGCTCTGCCAGTACTGCAACGGTTGCGGTAGAGGTATGTATTCTCCCGCCCGTCTCGGTCGTTGGTACCCTCTGCACCCTGTGAACGCCGCTCTCATACTTAAGCCTGCTATACACCTTCTTGCCCTCGATCGCGACTACGACCTCCTTTAGTCCCCCGATGCCGGTCTCACTGAGGTTAATAACTTCGACTTTCCATTTCTTCTCTTCGGCGTAGCGTGAGTACATCCTGAAAAGGTCGGCGGCGAATAGAGCAGCTTCGTCCCCTCCCGTACCAGCCCTTATTTCCAGGAAAACGTTTTTTGAGTCATTCGGGTCTTTAGGCAGGAGCAGCGAGTGGAGTTTGTTTTCAAGCTCCTCGCGCTCTTTTTCAAGACCTTCTTGTTCTATGCGCGCAAGCTCCCCAAGCTCCTCGTCTTTAAGAAGGGGCTTATTATCCTCTATGCCATCAAGCACTCTTTTGTACTCCCTGTATATGCCCACCACTTCTTCGAGGTCTGAAAGCTCCTTTGAAAACTTATGAATTTCCTTAGGGCTTATGTCGGGTTTACTGAGAGACTGCTCAATATCCAGGTATTTTTTTTCGACTTCTTCAAGCCGCTTTAATATTCCAACTTCTGCCATTTCCGGTTATTATATTTACATAACTTGCAAAAATTTCAAGATAATATTAAACTTGTCTAGGTAAGACAATGGAAACAATGGATATTCTTGAAGGCAAAATTAAGGAAGCTTTGTCCAGAAAGACAAAGCTCGAGGTTGAGCACAAAAACCTCATGGAAGAGGTCTCTAAGCTTCGGGACAGTATTAAGAAGCTTGAGAACGAGCGTGACGATATGAAAACCAAGTTAGACAGCGTTATAGAGAAGGTAGAAATTTATTTGAGCAGGTCTGAAGCTTAGGATGAAACGACTTAAAATAAAATTTCTTAATACCGAGTACGTTATTAAAACCGACGCTGACGAAGAGTACGTCCAGAAGATTGCATCTTTTCTTGAGGAAAAAATAAAGGAAATCTCAGAAAAAGAGAACAATATAGCGGTACCTCGTCCATTTCTTGTTGCCATGCTCAAGATTACCGATGATTACTTCAAGTTAGAAAGAGACTTTGATGAATTCAAAGACGCATCAGAGCAGAGATCAAATAGATTGGTTCAGATATTGGAAGGATCCCTTAAAGACAGCGAGCCCTTTAATTATCAAGAAGGTATTCAGAGAGAAGAACTCAGATCAGATGAATTGGAAGATACATTTAAGTACAGATGATGCATGGAATGAAAAAGAGTTCTTCTCAAGAGTAAGTAAAGGGGTCGGCGGTCTTTCAGAAGATAAAGACAGTATGCGTGAGCGTGTGCTTAAAGAGCGCTCCGAACTCTCCTTAAGTGACATATTAGAAAAGAGTCACGGAATATATCTAAATTTAATCTCTTTAGATCAATTCAAGAAATCTCACAGGATCGCTCTATACTCTCCGGTAAGAGGAGAGGTTAGAACCGATTCCATATTCTTTAAAGCGCTAGAGTGTGGGAAAGAGGTTTATTTCCCAAAAGTTACAGGCAGTTCCCTATCCTTTTACAGGGTGTTTGGTCTAGAAGAGCTTGCTCCGGGGAAATTCGGAGTTCCGGAGCCTGACTCCGGTGCTCCTTCAGTAGAGCCCCGGGAGCTTGACCTTCTCGTACTCCCCGGTGTCGCATTTGACTGTGCGGGATCGAGGCTCGGGTACGGTAAGGGGTTCTATGACCGATTCGCGCGTGTTATACCCCTAGGTAAGAGGGTAGGTATCTCATATAAATTTCAATTGCAGAAAAGTATTCCTACCGAAGGCCACGACACGGATGTGGGCTCTTTGGTGCACGAGCAGGGTATAGTTTTTTGTAGTAGTAAATTAGGAGGCTATTAATATGACAATGTGGATAATTGCGGCCGCTGTCATAGCTTTTGTTTTTGGATTCGCAGTACATTACCTTTACAGATTCATGCAGCTCAGAAAAAAAATAGGTATAAAAAAAGATGAAGCAGAGGTTATTCTCGAATCCGCAAAGCAGCAGGCCGAAAAGATAAGAATTC
>QIHJ01000214.1 GCA_003229065.1 Candidatus Dadabacteria bacterium | reverse complement strand
ATGTAGAAATCTTTTGTAGTACCGCAAATTTCTTTGGATTCGATCGATGTAACTTTTACTACGCCGTGGGCTGGATAAACAGCCTGTTTACCTACTTTAAACATAATGATTACCAACCCCCCTTAGTAGCTTTGAGCGCAATCTGTTTGGATAAAATGTTTTGGATATTGCCTTAAGCATATTGTTAGTTTGACCCTAATCAATTCCCCGGCATCGCTGTGAAGCGCTCGCCTCTGTCCTCATTTATTCCTGCCCCCGTGGCCTACCCAGAAGATTAAATATTGCCCTGCTTTTGAAAAGCAATATTTTGTGACCCAGTATCGATTTATATTGCTTGATCTCCCGATAAAACAGGTGGCTTTAATAAGTGATATCTTATCATAAAATATTGCCCGGGTCAAATGAAAATTAGGGTCCGCGCTGCCTTGGGTAGCATACTCAAGTATAAAGATTTCCCAAAATCTCAGCAATTTAGACGCATCATACATTGTCTCAATTAACTCCGGGTAAATATATGATACATATAATACAGCCATTATAGCTGCAATATTATTTGTCCCGGAAAACATGCTGCTGTTTCGCCGTTTATTTAAATTACTATAGCTCAGGGCCTTGAAATTGCCCGGATTGTTATATACGCTTCTAAACTTTTCAAAAGAGATGTCATAAGCATTTGAACGCGGAGGTTGTACTTACAGTTGCCAAAATTAACGCATAGCGAGCTGGCTCAACGGCACGGAATTGAAGATCCGAAAAACATTTATTATAACCTTTCCATCCCTGAGCTCTATGAAGAGATGATAAAAAGGGGTGAAGGTCAGATAGGAGAGGGCGGTACTCTCGTAGCCTATACGGGTGTGCATACCGGACGCTCACCGGCGGACCGTTTTATAGTACAGGAGAGCGGTACGGACGGGGACATACACTGGGGCGCTATAAATAAGCCGATCAGCCCCGAGTGCTTCGACAGGCTTCATAATAAAATACTTGAGTACTACAAAGGTAAAGACGTGTTCGTAAGGGATTTGTATGTGTGCGCGCACCCTGATTACCGGAAAAAAGTAAGGGTGATAGACGAGTACGCGTGGCATAACGTGTTCGTCAATAATCTTTTTATCCGCCCCGATGATAATGAGCTTCCGCACGACTCAGTAGGGTTTACCGTACTGAGTGCGCCCGGAGTGAAGGTAGACCCTGAGACGGACGGCACAAGATCGGAAACATTTATAATCCTGAACTTCGAAAAGCGTATGGCCATAATTGGCGGCACCGAGTACGCGGGTGAAATGAAAAAATCCGTTTTCTCGGCGCTTAACTTTTTATTACCTAATTCGGGCGTATTCCCGATGCACTGCTCGGCCAACGTGGGCGAGGATGGAGACGTAGCGCTCTTCTTCGGTCTTTCGGGAACGGGTAAAACCACTCTGTCCGCCGACCCCCAGAGGCCTCTTATAGGCGACGACGAGCACGGCTGGTTTGAGGGCGGAGTATTTAATTTTGAGGGCGGCTGCTACGCAAAAGCTATAAGGCTCAACCCGGAAACAGAACCCGAGATTTATAACGCGTCGCTTCAGTTCGGCTCGGTGCTCGAAAACGTAGCAATGGACCCGGAGACCAGGAAGATGGATTTTGACAGCGACGAGTACACAGAAAATACCAGGGTAGCGTACCAGATAGACTCACTTAACTGCATAGTGCCTGACGGCGTGGGCGGGACTCCGAAGACTATATTTATGCTCACATATGACGCATTCGGAGTGCTTCCGCCGATATCCAGGCTTACGTCCGAGCAGGCGATGTACTTCTTTACTCTCGGATACACCGCGAAAGTTGCAGGCACGGAGCGCGGAGTGAGTGAGCCTCAGGCTACGTTCAGCTCGTGTTTCGGAGCGCCTTTTATGCCCAGACCTCCTCTATTTTATGCACGGATGCTTAAAGACAAGCTCAAATCCTCAGGCGCAACAGTATGGCTACTCAATACGGGAATAACCGGCGGCCCCTACGGCGTCGGAAAGCGTATGCCGCTCCCACAGACCAGGGCGCTCGTAACGGCGGCCGTTGACGGTTCGCTTACGAACGGATCATTTGAGGATGTGCCGGTGTTCGGCCTTAGTGTGCCTTGTTCATGTCCTGGAGTCGACCAGAAGCTCCTACAGCCAAAGAAGAACTGGTCGGACCCAGCGGAATATGACGCCAAGGCAGGCGAGCTTCAAGCCCGCTTCGAAGAGGAATTCGCCAAGCACCGGGGCTGAGTATCTGAAATCAAACCATCATAACAAGTTGTCATTCCTGAACATGTCCCGTACTCGATACGGGATCTAATCTGGAACCCATACCATTTGCCTTTTCATTTCTCTGTTAGAAACATAAGTTAAAGGATGAGATCCCGGGTCGGAGCCTGTGCTGAACTTGATTCAGTATCCGGGATGACAGACTAAAAACACCGCTGCCAGCGTATAAGTATAGGGTTGGTGGAAGTGGCGGAGCTCTTTAAGCAGCCGCTTTTCTTCTCCGGATAGCAAACAGTCCGATAGTTCCCAGTATTCCTGCCGTAGCGATCAGGCCCCATTCGGAAAGTGTGGGGATGCTGCGGGCAGGCAACCTGCAACCCGCAATCAGGCGTCCTCTGCAAAGTTCATATTGCTCATTAGTAATTCTAATGTCACAGCTAATACACCATCCGTATTTATTTCACAAATGAAGTCCCCAACATTGTTTTCTCAGGTACGGTAAGTCGTACTCGGGGGGATTGCTAAAGAAATTCCGATCTGATCGGGTTCTAGAACAAAGATACTATCCTCGCCAAGCGTTCCGCCGGGACAGACTATATCAACGATTTCGTTACCACTAAGCCCACCCGGCAATTCCGCGGTATCGCACGGGCAGGGAGGTGCTACCGCCGCCGCAAATGCGTAATCGGATAAAAACAGAACTGTTAATATTAAAAATAAGCTATAGCCTTTCATCATTCTC
>QIHJ01000016.1 GCA_003229065.1 Candidatus Dadabacteria bacterium | reverse complement strand
GAGGAACAGGTCTCTATTCAACAAAGCTACAAGAGTTAATCTTTTACTGGACACAAATTACTGAAACCATAACAGGGGGGGATTTGTAGTTTGTTGTCATTCCGGGCCCCGACCCGGAATCTCATCTTTTTACTCTTTGTCATCTTGAATCCTGTATCATGCATCTTGTATCCTGATTTCATACCCGTCCCCCGATCGGGCTTCGCCCTCCGGTCTGTCCCCATTTTAGTATATATTGCCTTTTACAGGTTGTGTGGTTCTAAACGAATCTTACTGAAAATATAATAATGACGCTATGAATTGTCAACGGGAAAAGTGTTTATTCTCTAAATGACTAGGGCTTGTACTGACCTCATTTCAATCTTTATGCCAGACTATAGAGCACCCCTTCCAGTAACCCGCCGTCACATACAATCAGGCTGTCTTTTGAAAACCTGTTCATTGTAGAGAGCGTCGTGAGCGCTCCTGCCACGATCAGATCTTCTCTCCCCTTCTCCAAACCGGGCAGTGAGAGTCTTTCCTTTGCCGTCATAGCTCTCAGAGTTCTTAACATTTGAACAATCATATCCCTTGAGAGTATAAAACCGTTTACTTTGGAAGGGTCGTACGTGTCGAGTTTAAGCTCTATCGCTGCCAGAGTGGTAGGCGTGCCTGCAGTTCCTATTACAGACAAGCTGTTTATGTCAGGTATGTCGAAATCCGTGAGCTCTAATTCGATGATATTGTCTATATATTCTGATAAATGAGCTAGTTCTGCTTCAGAGTTAATGTCGTCCGTTAAGTATTGCTCGGTCATGTGAACAACACCCAGCGCGATGCTTCTTAGAGAAATTATAGTATTTCCCCTTACATGTATATATTCGGTGCTGCCTCCGCCAATATCGAATATTAGAGCGTCCTCAGTAGTAACGGATGCTGACCCGAGTACCCCGTTTACTGTGAGCCGCGCTTCCTCATCACCAGAAATTACCTCAATATTCAGCCCGGTTTCCCTATTTGCCATCTCTTTAAACTCTTCTCCGTTCGAGCTCTCTCTTACGACGCTCGTGGCAACTGCCCTGGTGTGTTTCACCCCGCAGTCCCCGAGCATCTCGTTGAATCTACAGAGGGCCTGTATGGTTCTTTCTGCAGCCTGTTTGCTTATAACCCCGCTATTTTGAGAGAATCCCTCTCCAAGCCTGGTTATTACGCGCTCGATGTGGAGCTTTTCTACAGTACCTTGCTCCAAAAGCTCTCCTATAAGCAGCCTGATGGTGTTTGTACCTATGTCTATAGAGGCAATTCGCATGTACGGGGGAAGTATACTATCTATTTACGAGCCTTTTGTTAATATTAGCGGATATATACGCAATTCAATATAACAACCGATGATATTACAGTCTTTCAGTATAGGAGTCCTGTCAGACAAAAAGGTTAGCTAATGTTTATATGACCTGAGTATGGACTTATTCCTCTACTTCTTCTCCCTTTGAGTTCTCTGCAATAATCTTTTGGGCGAGGTGGCTCGGAACCTCCTCATAGTGTGAAAAACCCATTGTAAATGAGCCTCTTCCGCTCGTTATTGATCTCAACTCGGGCGCATAAGTAAGGATTTCGGACATGGGTATGAGTGCGTTAATCTGGTGCGATCCCGCAAGTGAGTCAACGCCGGATACCTTTCCGCGTCTTGCGTTTACATCCCCTATTACGTCACCCATGGAGTCCTCTGGTATTGTGATCTCCATTTTCATAACGGGCTCCAGGAGCTGAGGCTTGGCTTCAGCCATCGCCTGTTTAAATCCCATGCTCCCCGCGATCTGAAAAGCCATATCGGAAGAGTCGACCGGGTGGTATTTACCGTCAAAGAGTGTGACTTTTACGTCCACCACCGGGTATCCGGCTAAAATGCCCTTCTTCATAGCATCCACTACGCCTTTTTCTACCGAAGGGATAAAGTTCTTAGGTATAGCTCCGCCGACGACCTTATTTATGAATTCGAAAACCTGTCCCCTTTTTAACGGCTCAACCTCAAGCCAGGCGTCTGCGTACTGGCCTTTACCCCCGGTTTGTTTAATGTACTTACCCTCGGCCCTGACTCTTGAGCGGATGGTCTCTTTATACGGCACCCTCGGGGTTTTGAGATCGACGTTTACGCCGTAGGTGTCTCTGAGCTTGTTAACAGTAACCTCTACATGAGACTGACCTGTGCCCGAGAGAAGAAATTCATGGGTCTCTTCTTCCAAATGGTACTGAATTGTCGGGTCTTCCTCCTGAATCCTAGCAAGTGAGGGGTTGAGCTTGTCTTCATCGTTTCTGCTATGTGGTTCAATGGCGTAAGAGAGTACAGCGGAAGGGAGTGTTGCCTGAGGGATGACGATCGGGCTCGATTCCTCTGAGAATGTGTCGCCGGTACTCGTATCCTTAAGCTTATTTACGGCCACTATATCACCGCATCCCGCAGGGCTCAGCGGGACTTGTTTTTTACCAATCATCCTATGAAGGTGGCTTAACTTTTCACGGCACTCCTTTGATGAATTGTAAACTGTGGCGTCACCGTTAATTCCGCCTGAAAATATTCTGAATATGCTGATTTTACCGGTATAAGGGTCTGATATGGTTTTAAATACGAAAGCTGAAAGTGGCCCGTCTTCTTTGGGCTCGGTGCTTATATCTTCTCCGTCCCCGTTTTTGCCCGTAACGGCGGCTCTTTCAAGCGGTGAGGGCATGTAGCGGGATATTGCCTGAGTTAATATGTCGAGCCCGATGAGCTTTGTGGAAGAACCTGCGAGAACAGGGAGTACCTTTCCATCCTTAATCGCCCCGTGAAGCATCCTGAACATAGTCTCGTCTTCTATGGGCTCGCCTTCCAAGTATTTCTCTAGCAGCTCGTCGTCGAGCTCCGCAACTGATTCGACTATTTTCTCACGTGCCGCGCTTGCCGCACCTTCAAGCTCTTGGGGAATTGGGCCTACTTGCGCCCCGCCCGAACCGTCATA
>QIHJ01000372.1 GCA_003229065.1 Candidatus Dadabacteria bacterium | reverse complement strand
GCGCTGCCTACTGAATACGGCGACTTCACAGTCATGGTATACGAAAGCGATATCGACCCGCAGCACCATATAGCGCTCGTTAAGGGAGACATCACTCCAGAGGACAATGTGCTGGTAAGGGTTCATTCGGAGTGTCTTACGAGCGACGTGTTCGGCTCTCTCAGATGCGACTGCGGCCCTCAGGTGCGCCAGGCAATGCGAATTATTAACGAAGACGGCAAGGGAGTAATACTCTACATGCGGCAGGAGGGCAGGGGCATAGGTCTCTTAAACAAGATTAAAGCGTACACCCTTCAGGACGACGGATTCGACACGGTTGAAGCTAACGAGGCGCTTGGGTTTAAGCCCGATCTCAGAGACTACGGAATAGGCGCGCAAGTTTTACTTGATCTCGGAGTCAGAAACATGAGGCTTCTGACCAACAACCCCAGGAAGGTAAAGGGCCTTGAGGGGTTCGGCCTCCAGATCGTGGAGCGCGTTCCAATAGAGATACCTCCTAACGTTAGAAACTCCAATTACCTCAAGGTCAAGAAGGACAAGCTCGGTCATATTCTTTCCATGGTCGACTAAAGGAGACTTTTATGACTCAAATCTACGAGGGAAAACTTGATGCCAAGGGACTCAAGCTTGCAGTTGTGGTAAGCAGGTTCAACGAGTTTGTCACTGAGAGGCTGTTGAGCGGAGCGGTAGACACAATACTCAGGCATAACGGATCCGAAAGTGGTATAGATGTTATAAAAGTCCCGGGCTCCTATGAGCTTCTCTTCGCGGTCAAAAAAGCGGCCGAGATAGGCAAGTATGACGCAATTATCGCGCTTGGAGCGATAATAAGAGGCCAGACATCGCATTATGAATTCCTTTCTTCAGCAGTAATAAGTAATTTAATCACCATTAGCCTGGATAAAAACGTACCCGTTTCCTCGGGCGTATTAACAACAGAGACTTTGGAGCAGGCAATTGAAAGAGCGGGCTCCAAGGCAGGCAACCGCGGCAGTGAAGCCGCACTTTCAGCCATAGAAATGGCAAATCTCACTAAAATTATGTCTGAAAAAGGTTAACGAAGCGTCTCATGGGTAAAAGGAGACGCGCCAGGGAGCTTGCACTACAGTTTCTTTATCAATACGACTCACTTAATGAATCCTCCTCTGAACCTCCTTCACTCGAGGAGTCACTCTCCTTATTTTGGGAGCGCGGCGGGTTGAGCACCGATCCTGAAGTAAAAGACTTTTCATCCGTACTCTCCATGGGGTGTTGTACGAACCTCCAGCATTTGGATGATATCATCGTCCGTTATTCAGAGCATTGGCGGCTGTCCAGGATATCCAAAATCGACAAAAACATATTGAGGATTGCAATCTATGAAATGCTTTACTTGAGCGATATTCCGCCAGCTGTTACCATAAACGAGGCCGTGGAGCTTGGAAAAACTTTCGGCACGGAAGAGTCCGGTGCTTTTATAAACGGTATCCTGGACAAAATAAATAAAGACCGGGATAAAGGTAACTTTTAAATGATAAAAGAAGCTATATCGAAGCTTGTCGAGAGGATTGACCTGGAAGAAGATGAAATGTCGGCTGTGGTTGAGCAGATGATGGAGGGGGAGGCTACGCCCGCCCAGATCTCTTCCTTTCTTGTAGCGCTCAGGATGAAGGGCGAGAGCGTGCCCGAAATTACGGGGGCGGCAAAGGCAATGTTCGAGAAGGCGGGCAAGGTTACTACCTCACGCGAGGCAGTTGTGGATTTATGCGGCACCGGTGGTGACAGCCTGGGAACTTATAACATATCCACTACAGCCTCGTTCATAGTGGCGGGCGCGGGAGTCCCCGTCGCAAAACACGGGAACCGCTCGGTATCGAGTCCTGTCGGGAGCGCGGACGTACTGGAAGCGCTCGGTGTGGATATAAGCCATACGAGCGAGCTTGCGGGGAAATGCCTCGACGAGATAGGCATCGTTTTTCTTTTCGCTCCGATATACCACCCGGCTATGAAGTACGTCGCGGGCCCGCGCAAAGAGGTTGGGATCAGGACGGTCTTCAATATACTAGGGCCTATAGTTAACCCGGCGCGTGTAAAACATCAGGTAATGGGCGTATACTCAGAAGTCCTGATTGACCCTGTTGTCAAAGTGCTCCGTAACCTCGGTCATAAGAGCGCAATGGTAGTCCATGGCTCGGACTCTCTGGACGAGCTCACCATTAGCGGAAAAACAATCGTTTCAGAGCTCAAGGACGGTATGGTCAGAAAATATCAGCTGGACCCGACTGAGCTCGGCATTAAACGAAGAGAGCTGAAAGAGCTTAAGGGCGGGGCAAATCCCAAAGATAATGCAGAAATTGTTCTCTCTATACTAAAGGGTGAAGAGAAAGAGGCTAAACGAGACGTCGCGCTTCTAAACGCCGCCGCCGCAATTTATGTAGCTGAGCGGGCGGGGGACATGACAGAGGCTCTTTCAGCCGCAAAAGAGTCACTGGATTCGGGAGCCGCGCTTAAAAAACTTAATGAGCTTATCAGTTTTACCAATAAGAACTAACCCGGACGGCACTTTACATAATATGAGCACTATACTTGATGAAATAATTGAAAATAAATTACTCGAGGTCGGGCAGTCAGAAAAAAAGCTCCCCCTTCAGAAAATAATAGATGGCTTAGACCAAGCTCGTCCTGTAAGGGATTTCTACGCCGCTCTTAAGCCCGGGGGGAATCTCAAAATTATTGCTGAGATCAAACGAGCCTCACCGTCAAAGGGTATAATCTCAAAGAATTTCGACCCTGTCCGTATTGCGGGGAGTTACGCCTCGGGAGGCGCTGCAGCGCTTTCTGTGCTCACGGATGAGAAGTTCTTTAAAGGAAGTCTCTTGTATCTGAGCCAAATTCGGGACTCCGTTCAAACGCCGCTACTCAGAAAGGACTTCATTCTACAGCCTTATCAAGTATATGAATCCAGGCATTACGGAGCCGATGCCCTTTTACTCATAGTGGC
>QIHJ01000057.1 GCA_003229065.1 Candidatus Dadabacteria bacterium | reverse complement strand
GTGAAAGCTCGGCGATGAGAACGAGCCTTCTTCCGGGACTGATCAGAAACGCGGTATTAAATCTGAACCATCAGGCTCAGGACATAAAATTATTTGAAATTGGAAAGGTTTATTTCCCGGAAGGAGCGAATAATCTTCCCGAGGAGATAAATAAAATCGCAGGAGCGGCGGCAGGAAGGAGGGGTACGGAGTATTGGGAAAAGGACGAAGTAGATTTCTTTGATCTTAAATCGGTACTACAAAGCGCTTTTGACTCGCTATCGATAACTAAAGATACTAAGTTCGTAAACACTCACAGCTATGGGTTCCTCCACCCCGGAAAATCTGCCGGTATAACAGTTGGAGGCAAAGATATAGGATACATAGGGGAAATTCACCCCGAGCTCAGGGACCGGCTTGAGATTTCAAAGAGGCTCTATGTGTTTGAGATAAATATCAACATTATTTCAGCAACTTACGAAGCTCATAGGGCAACATTCACTGCGCTTCCCAAGTTCCCGTCGGTAAGAAGGGACATAGCTCTCATAGTGGATGTGGAAACTCCCGTAAGCGGTATACTTGATGAAATTGAAAAATCAGGGTCTAATTTGATAGAGAACGCGCAGGTGTTTGACGTATTCACGGGAAACCCTGTTGAGGAAGGCAAAAAGAGTGTTGCCGTATCCCTTCAAATGAGGGCGGCTGACAAAACATTAACCGAAGAAGAAATAAACAAGGCGCAAGAAAAAACAGTTCGAAATCTGGAGTTGGCTCTCGGAGCCCAATTGCGTACAATATAGGAAGAGGTAAGGATAATGACGAAGAAAGAACTGGCAGATGTTATTCATACTAAAATAGGGCTTTCAAAAAGGGAGTCGGCAGAGATAGTCGAATTCTTCTTTGATGTTGCCAAAGAAAGACTAAGCAAAGGAGAAGGGATCAAACTTCCCAGGTTCGGAAGCTTCAGGGTACAGAACCGAAAAGCAAGGAAGGGAAGGAACCCTGCCACCGGTGATACTATTGAAATTGCAGAGAGAAAGGCTGTCGTATTTAAACCGAGCCGATTTCTGCGCGACGCAATAGATAAACAGACCGCTTAATGAATGAAACAGATATCTAGTTTCTTCAGGCAAAACATACTGACGGGTATATTAGTCACTGTACCCTTCATACTCACTCTATTCATCCTTTACACAATCGGCAAATGGATTATAGCGTTTGTCAATTCCAAAGCACAGATATTTACAGGCGGCCTGCTCGATCAGCTCAACCCCATAGTCTCGCAGACAATCACCTTTGCAATAGGCGTGCTTGCTACGCTCCTGATTGTTCTCATTGTAGGGGCTGTAGCGAGAAACTTTTTAGGCAGAAAATTAGTAGGCTTCGGCGAGCTGCTTATAACAAAGATCCCGCTTGCGAGAACTATATACATAGCGATCAAGCAGATTATAGAAACCCTTTTCATGGGCACGAGCACGAAGAACCTAAAGAGGGTCGCTATGTTCGAATACCCGAGAAAGGGCGTTTATTCTATTGGATTTATAACGGGTACGCTCAAGCCGGGCATGCACCATAACCAGACGGACAAAACGCTTGTCAGCATATTCGTCCCCACCACACCCAACCCAACCAGCGGGTATTATATCATGATTCCGCAAGAAGAAGTGAGGGAGCTCTCGATATCGGTAGAGGATGCTTTTCGGATTATAATGTCCGCCGGTCTCGCTGCGAGCCAAATTGACAATGCTGGCAAGGGTAATAAAAACAATTGAAGATTACAGCATGCTCTCGCCTGGAGAAGGAGTAGTAGTAGGCGTCTCCGGAGGGGCAGATTCCATGGCTCTTCTTCATATACTCTCCGAACTAAACGAGTTAAAACTTGATATTACGGTAGCCCATCTGAATCACGGCATCAGGGGAGAGGAAGCACAGAGGGACTCTCGCTTCGTTGAACAAGCCGCGGGCTCACTCGGGCTCAGGTTTGAGCATAAAAAAGTTGATACAATAGCGTATAAAGAGGAGAAGAAACTCTCCCTTGAAGATGCCGCAAGAGAGCTCCGCTACGAGTTTTTTAACGAAGTGCGGGAGAATCTGAATGCCTCAAAAGTAGCGACTGCCCACACACAGGACGACCAGGCGGAGACAGTCCTCATGAGACTAATCAGGGGAAGCGGGCTCAGGGGACTTTCGGGCATACCCCCTGTCTCAAGGGGCTGTCTGATTAGACCGCTTCTTTTTGTCAGCCGTATAAAAATTGAAGAGTATCTAACAAAAGAGGGCATAGAATGGATAGAGGACTCTTCAAACGCCTCTGATGAGTTTCTAAGAAACAGGGTCAGAAATGAGCTCGTACCTGCCCTTGAAGCATATAACCCGAAGCTTAAGGAGACTCTCGCCAGAACCGCCGAACTACTCCGCGCGGACGATGAGTTTATTAGCTCCGAGGCGCACAAACAATTCAAGGACATATTCAGGAAAATCGACAACGGAGAGCTCCTAGGCAACTTGGATGCATATAGAAATAGCGAGAGATCACTCAGGTTATCGTGTCTCAGACTCTCAATTGAACGTGTGAGCGAAAGCTTAAACGCAGTTTCCTATAGCAATGTTACAGCGGCGGATGAATTTCTACTTTCTAACTCTGCTTCGGGGGAAGTGGAATTCCCCGGTGAAGCGGCGATTGCGAAAGGATACAATAAATTCATTGTAACAAGGAAGCCCCTACTGTCTCACAAGTATTCATACGTCATAGAATCCCCGGGGAAATCGAGCTTCCCCGAGTTTCAGGTGGAGATAGAGCGGACTAGAGTGGATAATCTGGAAACCCAAGACGAGAGCACAGCCTATTTTGCAGCCGAGTCAATCAAGTTTCCTATTTATGTAAGAGGCTTTACACCGGGCGACAGGTTTATACCGCTTGGCATGAATAAGTTTAAAAAAGTACAGGATTACTTTACGGACGTGAAGCTGCCGAGATTCCTGAGAAACAGGGTGCCGATATTCTTAAGTCAAG
>QIHJ01000322.1 GCA_003229065.1 Candidatus Dadabacteria bacterium | reverse complement strand
CGGAGGGAACGAGCTCAATATGCTGTGCGACCTCACCATCGCTTCAGACACCTCGATATTCGCCCAGGCGGGCCCGCTCGTCGGGAGCGCCCCCATATGGTACGGAATGCAGCAGCTCCAGCACTCCGTAGGCGACAAGAAGGCACGTGAGATAGTTTATCTCTGTGAGCGCTACACCGCAGCGCAGGCAGCCGATATGGGCTGGGTCAATAAAGTCGTCCCCAAAGAGGATCTCGACAAGGAAGTCGACGACTGGTGCAAGAGCCTCCTTCAGAAATCAAGACAATCGCTCAGGATTGCCAAATTACAAATTAATTACGCCTCCGACATGGCATACCCTCAGATTACTCACGGGCTCGAGCTCGCCAGGTTCTTTATGAAGTCCCCCGAGATGGTAGAGGGCGCAAACGCTTTTATGGAAAAAAGGAAACCCGATTTCTGGGGAGTCGATTAATTTTTTTCGTCACAATTTATTGAAACTAAATCTTATACTTTTACCAATATTACATCCTAGGAGTGCTTTATGTCTAAAGAAGCAGAGATTAATTTTGTTGTAAAGCTCGATTCACAAAACGCCCCGCTGGATATTCTCTGGAGCGCGAGTGAGGCGGAATTCGAGGGTTTTCAGTCTTGTGATTCCCTAATGATATCAATGTGGGACAAGGATCAAAAAAATACCATGAGCATCGACCTCTGGACCAAAAAGATGGAGGTCGGAGAGATGAACGCCCACTATTACTATACGCTTATGAAGATGGCCGACACCTATATGAGGGCCACGAACAACGAGGAGCTTTCTCAAATGATGAAGGACTTCGCCAACGATTTTGCAAGCAAGGTCGAAGATTTTGCCACAAAGGACGGCTGATAGAGCTTAAGCGGCTGTATCAAAATTCCGACATCACTTCCTCGGCGAAAAACCTGAGCGTGTCCTGGTTCATAATGTCGGAGAAGAATATCGTATATTTAGTGACGCCTTTCTCCTCATTGTGTTTTATCTTTTCTATACACTTCTCGGGCGTGCCTACTATTCCCAGAGTCTCAATATCTCCGAAGAATCCGTAGCGCCGCTGTGCTTTTGGGAGTTTTTCGGCAAGCTCAGCTTCGTCCCTTGCCAATACGCACACAGTCTGCTGAGATATCCCGATTTCACTAATATCCCGTCCCGCTTCCTGACAGTATTTCTTAAGCGCTGCGAGCTTATTGTCAAATTCCTCCACATGCGTGGCCGGGCAGTTCCACTCGTCCGCAAGCTCGGCTACTAGGGGCAGCATGTACTTCTCTCCCGCCCCTCCCAGCATAATCGGGGGGTGAGGGTCTTGCAAAGGCTTGGGGTTGCAGTAAGCCTCTTCTATCCTGAAATGCTTTCCGTTAAAACTCGGCTTCTCCTCAGTCCACATAGCCCTTATAATCTGCACCGCCTCCCTGAGTTGTTCGACCCTTGTGGCGTTATCCGGGTAGGGATAACCGTATGCCTTATATTCGGGCTCGAACCATCCGGCGCCGAGCGCGAACTCTAGCCTTCCTCCGCTGATAACGTCAAGCGTTGCGCCCATCTTAGCCAGCAGTGCGGGCGGCCTGAACGAGTTACAGAGCACCATGGTGCCCACCTTTATCTTCTCTGTAGCCTCCGCGAGTGCAGTCATCAGCGTCCACGCCTCGTATATATCCATTTCGATTGCGCCCATACCCAGAATATGGTCGTACAGCCACACAGAGTGGTACCCGAGCTCATCGCAGAGCTGCGCCGTTTCCCTTATTTGCGAGTATTCTATTTTCTGCTGTCTCAGCATCACACCGAAGTCGATTCTGCTCATATCCTTTGTCCTTTTGTGTATTTAGTAGTAGCCTGAATCACTTTAACAGACCGGTTCTATCTAATCAAATTTTATTCCCTTTTTGGTTTGACACACGTCAGTATTTCCTATAAGTTAACAGGCGCTATAGAAATCAAGGGGGGGTTCTCACAATGAATTCTGGTATCTTATCCTTAAATGTAATGAAGAATCTTGCAGTGATGTTACTAATTCCAATGTTATTACTCTCGTTCGCCTGTAAGCAGAATGAAGATGTAAGCACGGAAACTACAGAGAGTCAGGTCACTGAAGAGCCGGCGCAGGATGAAAAGACAGAGTCTGCCGAGCCGACTCCGGGACCCAAATCCGCAGATGATAATGAAACTGCTACTACAACAGAAGGAGGAAATCCAATGGTGATAATGAAAACATCTAAAGGCGATATTAAAATCGAGCTCTATCAGGAAGATGCTCCCATCACAGTTGAAAACTTTTTAGGGTATGTAAACGACGGTTTTTATGACGATACGATTTTCCACCGCGTTATAAATAACTTCATGGTTCAGGGCGGCGGTATATCGACCGATATGCAGCAGAAACCCGTAAAAGAGCCTATAAAGAACGAAGCCAGAAACGGACTTACGAACGACAGAGGCACGCTCGCTATGGCCCGGACAGGCGATATAGACAGCGCGACCGCCCAGTTCTTCATCAATCACGCGGACAACGATTTTCTAAATAACGGGGTCAGGGATTTCGGTTACGCGGTGTTCGGAAGAGTGGTAGACGGGATGGACGTAGTTGACGAGATCGCCGCGGTAAAAGTCGGCCCGGGCGACGTCCCGGAAGAAGCCATAATCCTCGAATCCGTAACAGTTGTAGAATAGCTTAAAAGAGTAAAATTAGATATGGCTAAGTGTGTATTCGTTTCTGCTTAATACCGTAGACTGCCCGAAATTAAATGTTGAGTAGCCTATATGTTTAGGAAATCATTACCTCTTGTTACCGTAAATTATCCAGTTAGGCGGATCGTACACCCAATACCCCTTGGGAAGGTTCTTATACCCCTTATACTCGGTATTTCCCCACCAGCCGTAATCATAGCACTTCCCATATTGAGATTCGTCCCCTGGAATACTCACCGTCCGTAATTTATTAGAGTACTTACCACCCATGGTTGTATCGCAGCCCGATGCGCTTG
>QIHJ01000227.1 GCA_003229065.1 Candidatus Dadabacteria bacterium | reverse complement strand
CTCCCTTTCATCGGGGAGCTTAAAGCCGTTTCGGTCGAATATTTTGATGCCGTTATCTTGATAAGGGTTGTGAGATGCAGAGATTACAATCCCGGCGTCAGCCCTCATGCTCGAAGTAATAAATGCTATTGCCGGCGTAGGGAGCGGTCCGACTAACAGTACGTCCGCACCCATTGAAGCTATGCCCGAAGAGAGCGCCTGCTCGAACATGTACCCTGAGAGCCTGGTGTCCTTGCCGATGACAATTTTAGGTCTTCGTGAGTCGGATTTACCTTGTTTTAGGATATGCGTGAGCGCTTTCCCAAGTCTCAGGCTCATCTCGGGCGTCATGGGGTCACTATTTGCTACACCCCTTATGCCGTCTGTGCCGAAGAGGCGTCTTTGTCTAAGCTCCAAGCTGATTCTCCCGCTCAGTTTAGTTTTATCTCGATAGTCGTCGGGGACTGACTCTTTAACTTAAGTAATTCCTTGTGCGGATAATCAACGCTGACCTTTAGTTTATGAGTCTTATTGTTGTTATTATTTATATCGCTTCCGTCAACGAAGAGCTCTATGTCTTCGCTGCTCAGGTTATTGATTACGCTGAAGGGTCCTTCGAATGAAATCTCGGTTACTATGTTGCCGTCTGCCTCGAAATCAAACTCCTCGAAGTTAACGAAGTTTATGGCCAGGTTGTTAAATTCCTTCTCCAGAGTTCTCTCCTCAATGTCCACAGTGACTCGCACCGTATTGTTGCCGACCACTTTAACAAGAGAGTAGGGGGAGCGGAGCGGCACTTCTATAGTAAATTTAGCCTTTTCACCCTCCAGCTGTACCGGGTCTGTTGTGATACTGCTGATTCTAGTAACCAGACTTTCGGGTCCTCGGATCTTGACTTCGGAAGGAACGACTTCGGGCTCGCCGATTATTACAAACCCGGACTCGAGCGCTCCTATAGACGGTACAACTTTGACGTTCTTGTCGCTAAGCTTGTCTATCTCTATCTCTATCTCGGCAGGGCTTATGCCCGTGACCTGTACCTCGCGCGGAGGAATAATCTGATCCGTGGTTATATCAAACCGTGACATACCTTCGCCCAGGTTCGAGAGGTCGATTGTAAATAGCATGTTTTCTGAAGTGGCGGAGGAGAGCTGACTCCTCGGGCCTCTCATTCTCACAGTAAGCTTCTCGGGCGGGTTGTTGGCAATAACGAGTCCGGGAGGCAGATTTGCATAATTGATATCTATATTCACGTTTTTGTCTATATCGTGCTGGAGGTTTGCTACAAACCATAGGGATAAGGCGATTACTATGGCAAGGAGCTTCTTTCCCATATCCGAAAAGAAAGGAGTCTTTGTATTATTAGTATTGCCGCTATCTGAATGATAGGGTTTTTTTAGCCAGTCCACCATATCTATACCCTAAGTATTCGCTTTTTCCTTATCCTCTTTTTGAACTATATTAGTTTGCGTCTTAGATTGACCGGGCTTTTTAATTCCGAGTAACTCTTGGAGCATGTTGTTTAGAGCTGTCGCGTCGAGCCCCCTCGTTATCTCGCCTCCTGAAGCAAGGGAAATATTCCCCGTCTCCTCGGATACAGTAATCACCATGGCATCGGTCTCGGCTGAGAGCCCGATTGCCGCTCTGTGCCTTGTTCCGAGCTCTCTTTCAATGTCGGGGTCTGTCACAAGCGGGAAAAACGAGCCTGCAGACACGATCCTGTTGCCTACTATTATTATCCCGCCGTCGTGAAGCGGAGAGGCGGGGTTGAATATGCTGATTATCAACTCCCTTGATACCAGAGCATCTATCCTCATGCCTATCTCTATAAAGTCAGATAGGCTGTTGTTCCTTTCGATCGCGATGAGGGCGCCTATATGCCTGTTGGCCAGGTAGCTTGCCGCTTTCACCACCTCTTCACCATAGAGATGTTTTGACTTGCCCGGGGAGAATTTGAGTAAAAAGGGTCTCCTCCCGATCGCAGCCAGACCCCTTCGTATGTCGTGCTGGAAAAGTATTACCACTATCAATATTATCGAGCCCAGGAACTGCCCGAGTATCCAATTGAGGGTGAAAAGACCCCTCTGTGAGAAGTAGTAAAGTAGCACTAAAAGCACCAATCCGAAGAGTATCTGAACGGCCCTTGTCCCCTCTATAATCCTTAATGCATAGTATATTACGAATGCGACAAGTACGATGTCCAGAGTGTCCCAAATGTAGCGGTAATTAATTATAGCTTCGAGCATAATCAAATTATAACTTAAAACTCAGAAAAAGTTAAGACATTTCAATAACTTTCGTAACTAACATTAAGTATTGCATCAATCATTTTGGAAACGAGTTTCATATACCCCGTTTCATGAACTCTTATAATAGAGGCCCCGTTTAGTATTCCAATCGCTATGGTGGCCGCCGTACCCTCTATCCTGTCCTCTTTCGGAGCCTCAAGGACTTTGCCGATAAAAGACTTGTTCGAAGTACCTATCAATATAGGTTTACCGAGCTGCCGGAACGATTTGAGATACTTAAGAAGCGCTAAATTCTGCTCTACTGTTTTTCCGAATCCAAACCCCGGGTCTACTATAATAGACCCGGGGTTTACGCCCATTTGCTCTGCAATGTTAACAGAGTTTCCGAGAGAGTCCTTTATATCCTCAATCAGTGAGCCGTACTCTGTTTTACTCTGCATATCGAGCGGTCTGGACGTAGTATGTGTAAGCACGATCCCGGCACCGAATTCACTTACAACTTGGGCTATCCCGGGGTCGAACGTGAGGCCGCTTATATCGTTTACTATCGATACGCCTTCCTCAAGTGCTTGGCGGGCGACAGCTGATTTCGTCGTATCTATAGATAGCGGTATGTCGAAGTGTTTTCTTATTTCTTTTACTACAGGTATTACCCTTTCCAGCTCTTGTGCTTCTGAAACCCCAAGCGAGCCCGGGCGTGTGGACTCCCCGCCTATATCTACAATATCAGCCCCTTCCTCTATCATTTTCTCCGCGTGTCTTAAAGCGGCGTCTATGTT
>QIHJ01000350.1 GCA_003229065.1 Candidatus Dadabacteria bacterium | reverse complement strand
GGTTCCTTCCTCCTGGGAATATTTAAAAGCGCCGACACTGTCAAAACCACTCTCCTCTACAAATTCAAGGAGCTCCTCGAACTCCTCATTCGTTTCTCCCGGGAAGCCCACAATGAAAGTCGTCCTGAGCGTAACGTCCTCGATCCCGTCTCTTAACTTTTTTATAGTCTCTCTAATGCGCCTGCCCGATGTTTTTCTGTCCATTGACCCAAGCACCCGGTCGCTTATATGCTGAAGCGGCATATCTACATACGGCAATATGTTGTTGTCGCCGGCAACGAGCTCAACTAGTGAAGCCGATACTCCCCACGGGTACCAGTAGTGAATTCTGATCCAGTCTATACTCTCAATTTTGGAGGTTTCCCTCAACATTTTTTCCAGATTGGTCCCTATGTCTCTTCCGTAGCTCGTCATATCCTGAGCAATCAGATTTATTTCCCTGACTCCCTGCCCGGCAAGGCTCTGTATCTCCCCTACAATGGAATCAATGGACCTGCTTTTCATGATTCCTCTCATCTTGGGAATAATACAAAAAGTACAGGTTCTCGAACAGCCCTCAGACACTTTTACAAACGCGGTGTGTCCCGGAGTCAGCATTACTCTTGGTGAATCGGGGTCGTAAATAGTCCCCGGAGGCGGAATTCTCCTCGGTTTATCTTTCTTCTCACTATTGCCCGTATTTTGCAGGACTTCGTTTATTTTTAGCAGGTTGCCCGTGCCCCAGAATCCGTCCACTTCCGGGATCTCTCTTTCAAGCTCGCTCCTGTACCGCTCCACCATGCACCCGGTGACGATCAGCTTCTTACAAGAGCCCGATTTCTTGTACTCCGACATCTCGAGTATTGTGTCGAGCGACTCTTTTTTGGCGTCCCCGATAAAGCCGCAGGTGTTCACAATAATCACGTCCGCTTCCTGCTCGGGCGCGATTTCATGACCTGATTTTGTTAGGGCTCCCAAGATAAGCTCGCTGTCTACAAGGTTTTTTGAGCAGCCTAGGCTCACAATAGATATCTTCATGCGCGTCTTTTTACCGTATGGTAGACCTTTCCTGAATCGACCGTAAGTACTATCTCCCCCCGGTCTTCTCTCCCGAACGTCTCAAAGGCAACCGCCTCTAACTGTTTGGATATTATCACATCGAGCCCCCTTGCCCCGGTCTGTCTCCTTAGAGCTTCATCTATTATATACTCTACTACCATAGGCTCAAGGTGAAGCTTAAACCCCTCATCCTCAAATTCGGTTTTATAGTGACGGATCTTGATATGAATTATTTCCTCAAGCGTCGATTTGTGAAGCGGCGTGAACGGGATAATCCTGTTGAACCTTGAAATGAGCTCGGGCAGGAATCCGAACAGGTGAAACCTCGTTATATCGTCCGCCTCTTCTTCGCTCATATTGTAAGCTATGGACTCGGTTTCGTCCCTGTTTTTTTCGAGCTTCTGCATAAAGCCCACGCCCTTATTATCGATCATGTTACTTATACCCGTAAACGCGCCTACCGAGAAGAAAGTGATGTCTCTAGTCGATATCATTGCCCTGGGGCTCCGGCTCGAAAACCCGAAATCAAGCGGTATCTGCACATCGGTTCCTTCAAGGATCTTAAGCAGCTCCCTCTGTACCCCGTATCCGGAGACGTCCTTTGTTGTGCCCTGTCCGGCAAACCTCGCGTTTGAGTAAGTGCCCGCGATCTTGTCGAACTCGTCCAGCACTATCACTCCGCACTCGGCAGTGTCTATGCTCTCGTTTGCGGCGTAAACCAGTTGTACCAGGATATTCACCACATCGTCGCCCACATAGCCCGACTCTGTGAATTTCGTCATGTCTATTATTACGAACGGAAGCTTGAATATCTCTCCGAACAAAAGCTCGATCAGGTAAGTCTTGCCGCAGCCCGTAGGGCCCATAAGTATCGAATTAGGTCTCGGTGGCAGCTTGGTCCTGGGGGCGTTCTTGGAGTGCAGCAGCTTGAGCCTCTTTACGTGTCGGTATGCCGCTAAGGACACTGCCTTTCTCGCCTCATCCTGACCCCGATATCCGAGCTTCTCGAGCTCGTGGAATATGTGCTTGGGAGAGGGAAGGGGGACTGACTGTATAAAATCTTTTACGTAATATACTTTTTCTCCTCTTCGCGTACTCATTCTGCCTCCGTATTACACACCTCATAGAATTATAATACTATAATTGTAAGACCCTTTCATATTATAGCATTTCTTCTGTACGCAAGCTCCTAAATGTTCAAGGTTAAATAATGCCAATATCACAGTTCAATAAACGTATTGACTCAAGTTGCTTTCATCACTATAATTTATTCATATAAGTTAAGAAATTACTTTAACGGGGAGATGGAAAATGAAGTATATTGCTACAATCGTTCTGGGAACAATGATGTTTGCGTCCTCTGCATTTGCAGACACCCCCGAGATTACCGAGTACAATTATAATCCGAGCGACGCGCTCCACCCGTTTAAGCTCATAAGCCTTGCGGGAAGGCCGCCTATTGCGGTAGCGAACGTTTTTGTAAAGGGAACGTACTGGGTTCTAGACGTAGATCCGATCCGTAGATTGTTCAACATCGAGCACAGCCCCAGTATGAATATAGACGACGATTATTAATTTATATTGGGCTGGGTACTCAATTTATATTATGAGGGAATTTTGGGCTTAGGAGCTAATCCTGCATAAACATCTCTAGTATGGCTTTGCCCGCATGGAGCTTATTTCCGGCCTGCTCAAACACAATCGAGTTCGCTCCTACAAGGACATCGTCTGTAATCTCCTGGCCCCGGTGCGCCGGCAGGCAGTGCATCACATAAGCGTCGTCATTTGCCGCCTCAAGCAGTTCTCTGTTAATTTGATAAGGCTTGAAAAGCTCGTTCCGATTTGAGGACTCTTCTTCCTGGCCCATACTGACCCAAACGTCCGTGTATAGAACATCGGAGCCCGAAGCCGCTTGAAACGGGTCGTTAACTATCTCTATCTCTCCACCAAGCTCAATTGCTTTCTCTATTATCCCCG
>QIHJ01000191.1 GCA_003229065.1 Candidatus Dadabacteria bacterium | reverse complement strand
CTTAAAAAGCTCCCCCGACACTCTGAACCTTTCTTCACTCATAATTTACCTCCGACCCTAATTTTGAAATTACATACTTACCACTTGTATTTACACTATATGTGTATTATAATCTGCGCTATGAACAATATAATCACATATTATGGATACTGTAATTATATTAAAGCACATTTCGTGCGTTATAGCAAGTATCTTTTTGAATTAAATACGATTTTGTTGATTAATGCCATTTTGGCAGGGAGGGATTATAAATGAGAAAGACAGTCGAGGAGATAATAGAGACCATAAAAGCCCTTAAGGGCTTTACAAAGGACCATCAGGTTGCCGATTTGCTCGGAATGGGCAGGGGCGCGCTATCAAATGCTAAGCAGCGTAATGCCTTCTCGTTCTTTGATAAGTTTGCCGAGCTCTGTGAGAGGGACAATATTTCATTTGACATACTTAGGCGCGACCCATTCCAGTCTTCAGTGAACCTGCAGATCACAAACACCCCTGGAACAAATGAGGGTGCTCTGTACGGAAACTTCGTCAGGGTAAACGTTTTCTCTTTGACGGCCGGGGATTCTGCACAAGGGCTAACAGAGGAAGAGCCGATCGATACGGCTATCATTCCGCGTGAGCTCTACAATGAAAGCTCTTTCGTCGTGCAAGTGTGCGGCGACTCTATGGAGAAGCTGCTGATGCACGGTTCGAATGCCGTCATAGACACCAGCAAAAAAAACATTGTATCCGGGAGCTTGTACGCGCTTAAAATACCTCACGAGGGCAACATAGTAAGAGAATGCTACTCAGAGCCCCAGGGTCTGAGCCTGATACCCTATAACAAGAACTACCCGACCTCCAGGGTTATGTGGAAGGACTTTGACCCCGATATGGTCATAGGCAAAGTATCCTGCAGCGTGTTCAATGTGTTCAGGTAGACGAAGCGCGTCATTGCGAGGCTCCATAGGAGCCGCCTGCCGCGTCGCTTGCCGGGGCGTAGCCTTGTGCGAAGACCGGTAGCTTTAGCGTAGACGGGCGGCAATCACTTACAATTAAGCACAGAACAATATCCGTTCGTGCTGAGCCCAGTCGAAGTATGAACGGATTACCCTCCTTTGATAAATAGCGGTCATACAAAATACCCTTGCGTAACCATAAAAGAAAAGCAGGCAATAATCAGTATATTTATTAGTATCGATGAAAAACTCATATCTAAATATCGTAGTCGTAATCTTTATCCTGCTTCTTTCCCACAGCGCCGCTTTCGCGAAAGACAACTCAGAGTCCGGTGCGAAAGAGACCGAGCACATAATTGTCGACCATGAGGGTTTCAATAAATCCATATTGTCAGCCAAGGGCGAGGCGTGGACTCTTGACCCAGTCATGGTTTCTCTCAGGTTCACAGGCACGTTTGAAGGTCTTACGCAAAGTATTGAAAGAAAGAATAGAAGCGCGGAATACCCTGAGACCACGACAGTAATAATAACTAACGAAGGCCTCCTGGACGATTCGGTTATGGGTGAGAAGTATTTGCTTGAGCTAAAAAGAACCGAACACGGCGCGTGGCTCGTTAATTTCGCAGGTAAAGTTATCAAATGCCGCCAGGGCAGAGGACATCATGATTACTCTAAAAAACCCTGCAACTGAAGCGTCATTGCGAGCGAAGCGCGGCAATCTCCTTCAATCTGGGCACCAACCGAACCCCGCGCACACTGAGCTTATTAATGTCACTGTGAAGGAGCTCAGTGACTGCTTGCCGGGGCGTAGCCTTGTGCGGAGACCGGTAGCTTTAGCGAAGTCTGGTCATTCTGAGAACGGTTTTGAACGAGTGCAAGAACCGGACTACGTCGAGTGAATATGAGAGAGTTGCTAAAGTACCGGACAGAAATTACGGAGACCAAAACGAAGCGACGAAGAATCTTGCTTGTGCCTTTAACATTCCCAACAAAATCCAGACATATAAAAAGCCCCGGACTCCCTTTCGGGAGCCCGGAGTATTGAGGATGATGGAAGAGTAGGAATGCTTCTTATTGCTATATTATCCTTTTGCTACTCTATTCCATGTCTCAGTAATAAATCACATAAGTGAATTAATAACCGCTTTTGCAACCGGGGTCGCCGGCGCAGTCAGAGTCGTCACAGTCGATTTTCTCATCACCGTCGTCGTCCACGCCGTTTGTGCAGTCTTCCTTCGCAGCATCGGCTTCTACAATAGCCTCCTGCATTTCGACTACTTTTTCCTGGACAACGGTCTGTGTTTCATCCACTGCCGTGCCCGCTGCCTCGTTCAGAGCTTCGGGACCGGGCACTTGCTCCTGCTCGGTCACCTGCTCCTCTATAACGTCCGTCTCGGCGAATGCCAGAGGTCCCGCTACCGCCACTGCTAAAGCTAAGAATAGAGAGAAAATTGAAATTCTCATAAATGTATTACCTCCTGCTGTTTTTTACGGGGAGGCAAGTTTTTATACCTGCGGGCATCGCACTAATACGCTCGCCTCTGCCTATCTTAATTTTATTCCTGCCCCGGCATCGCACTAATACGCTCGCCTCTGCCCCCCCGTTACCCGCATATAGTGCAACCCTCGTGCCAAAATGTTTTTAATATGAATTATTCAGTTCTTTAGGAGAGTTGGGAGCACGCTGTTAATATTTGCCCGCTAGTGAGTACGGTTTTTGTGCAATATAACCTAGCTTGCACAGGTTATATTGCACAAACCCGCCTCCGTTATCCGGCCCGAGGCGCTTTTCAGCTTGAAACTACTCGCATTTATTATGAAACACATGCTCTGGCACGCTACGTGCACTATATATTCATAAGCAAAAGGTAAGAGATGGAGGAAATACTAATAAGGAGGTGATATTAGTGAAAAGCTTACTAATTATCACTGTTTTGGTTTCATCTATTAGTGTCTCTTCCGGAGCGCTTTCATCAGAGCGTATGTCTCTGTATACGCAGACACACGCAGTGCCTGAACCAGCGGGCGAGGTACAAGGAGGCTATGTGGAAAAGGACCTTATGGACTTTTACATAGAGCCTATCGT
>QIHJ01000159.1 GCA_003229065.1 Candidatus Dadabacteria bacterium | reverse complement strand
GGAGGTTAGTGATTCTGGCTTCATCTGTGCCCGACTCGTAGCTTAGGCTTCTGCACCCTGTACGATTATAAGTGAACGACCCAAATGCACTGTTAAATCCGGTACCGTCCCCAAAAAACTGTATTACGAACTCGGGGACCGATTGCCCGTCCCTTGAGCCAACACAGTTCCACTGGGATAAAGCCTGGGTCGAGCTCGGCCCGTTTAGGATTGCACTCAGGTTAAATCCGCAATCAGTGCCGCAACCTCCAATAGCTCCTAATGCAATTACAAATACTGCAGTTATCTTGGCAAGAGTACCTTTCATGTTCACACCTTCTCGGTTATTTATTCCAAAGATACACTGCGGATATATGCACAAGCAAGCGGTATTTTTTATGATTATCGAAGCTTAGCATAGGGATTATAGAAACTTCTGTAAGATGTCAGATTCTAGTACATGTGTTCGTGTCCTAATAATCCGGGAATTACGGCAGGTGATGACCGTCCCGCCAAAGTTGTTGAATAATGTGAGCACTTTACACAGGACCAGAGGGCAAATTCCCATAATGCCTCAGAAAAATACATGTGGTACAAAGTTTGCATCTTATACTGGAAATGACTGAGTATCCCAAAGAACTTAAGCTTAAGGACGGTACTGTCATAACGGCTAGGCCGCTTGAACCGCCGGATATAGAGGCGCTCTATGGATTCTTTCTGGATATTCCGCGGTATGACCTGCTTATGTATAAAGACGACGTATCGACGCGGGAATCAATTGAGAGCTGGTTTACGAACCCAAGCTACAAAAAGTTAGTCCAACTGGTTAGTGTTAAAGACACTGAGATAGTCGCAAAGGGAACGCTTCATAACGAAGGACTGTATTGGTCGGACGCTGCAGAAATCAAGCTTATTGTGCACCCTGACTACAGAGGCCTGGGTCTGGGCTCTCAAATGTTCCATATGCTCCTGAACGAAGGAATAAAAAAGAATTTTAGTAAAATAATAGTAAGGTACACAGTGGGCAATATAAGTTTTTCCAAGATTCTCAGTCATTATGGATTTGAGCCCGAAACAGTACTCAACTCATATATTAAGGATGAAAATACCGGAGTCGCCAAGGATTTAATCATAGCTTCATATAATTTGGAGAATTGGGCTAGGAGGTTTGAGTTTTATTACACCATGTTTTCAAAGTAGTGAAAGTTAGCTCTATGGATTGTAAGCCCGGAGTTAAGGTGCTAATCTCATTATAGTTCTGTACGGAATTCGAACATAATCTGAGGTTTACGAAAGGTAGCTATTAGGACAGAGAACAAGCATAGTGATGACAAGCGTAGTGATGAAATGAATAATAGCATGAGTGAAAAGAAAGGATTACTTAACAAGAATCAAGAGAACGGTTATGTGTCTGAGGACATGCTCCGCATGATCGTGGAATCGGCGCCAAACGGGATATTAATGACCGACGAGAAGGGAAAGATCCGGTACTTAAACACGCAGATTGAAAAAATGTTCGGTTACACCCGCAGCGAATTACTGGGTCAGCACATAGAGAAGTTAGTTCCTGAGAGATACTCCAAGCGCCACGTTAAATATCGCAAAAACTATATTGGGAAACACGAAACGAGAATGATGGGCAGCGGAAGAGACCTTTTCGCGCAACATAAGGACGGAAGCGAAATGCCCGTTGAGATCGGTCTTAATCCGGTCAAAACGGATCGGGGAATAGTGGTTATAGGTACGATCGTCGATATTACCGAGCGAAAAAAGACAGAAGCACTCCTCTTTGAGAGGGAGGAGAGACTCCGTGAGATTATGGATAATACAACGGACGCGATTATCGTATTCGATGACGAAGGCGTAATCGAGACTTATAACAGAGAAGCTCATAAGCTGTTATATACGGACAACGCGAAGATAAAGGATATATGGGAAATTGTCACGCCCGAAAACAGGGACAGCTTTTCGGAAAGACTGAGAAGAGCAAGAGACGGCGCAAGTACAACTGACTTTGAAACCGTGATGATAGGGAAAGGCGGCAAGAGGGTTTCTGTCGGCATCAGTCTCGGGCATATGGATCAGGGTAACGGGAGATTTATTGTATCGGTAAGGGATATAAGCGAAAGGCTCATATTGAGAAACAAAATAGTGGACCTCGAGAAATCTCAGATTATCGGAAAAATGTCCGAGGGATTTGCCCACCATATGGGGACTCCGCTCGCGTCTATGCTGCTCAGGGTTCAGATGCTTAAGGAGGACGTGCCCGACATCCCTGAGTGCGAGGGTGTAGGCGATAAGCTCGATTCTATAGAAAGGCAGATTCTGTACGGGCAAAAGGTAATACAGCGGCTTCTTAGATTTGTCGGCAGGCCCGGCAGTGAAAAACAAGCGGAGAGTTTATCTGAGCTTCTAAACGAATCTGTTGAAATAATCAGACCTCTTCTAAAAAAGAACAGAATTACCGTCGAGATGAATACATCGGAGGGTCTGAGTGTGCTTGCGGACAGTAACCTCATGCACCTTGTTTTCTCGGACACTCTGATGAATGCGGTAGACGCGATGCCCGAAGGCGGCGTCATATCCGTCACCACTTACGGTGACGACGGCGGTGAGACTGCTGAGATTAAGATTAGCGACAAGGGCTGCGGAATTGCTCCGGAGACGATCCCGCATGTGTTCGAGCCCTTTTATACCACTAAGCCAGCTGGTAAAGGAACGGGGCTTGGTCTCTCAGTAGCGAAAAGGGTTATACACGATCACGAGGGCGAAATCAGCATCAGCAGTAAAGTCGATAGCGGCACTACAGTGTTGATTAAGCTCCCGATTTTGAGTGTGGAGGCTCGGCGTTGAAAAAATCAGAATTTAAAGTCTTAGTTGTGGACGACGACCCTGAATTCGTCGATGCGGTGAAAGAGCTTCTCGAGCGGAACGGTTACGGAGTGATCACCGCTTACTCGGGACAGGAGGCGCTTGAGAAGGCCGGCGCATCCCCCGGTATACACCTTGCTCTTCTGGATTTGGTGATGCCTCTGATGGACGGCTTCACACTTCTTGAGAAGTTAAAA